>JANMYZ010000574.1:0-1795 GCA_031382605.1 Planctomycetota bacterium
TGGGCTTGGTGTTGGTGCGTTACGGGGATGAAAATCGTTCTTAGCCGAAAACAAAAATCATGGCTAACCACAGAGGGCACAGAGAGCACAGAGAAAATCAAAAAACATTTTCCTCTGTGCCCTCTGTGCCCTCTGTGGTTAAATTATTATTCTTCTTTGGCTGGCACCTAGCATATGACGCATTGGACACTGACTCCACGCGCGTTGCTTCCAGGTCATCCGGCGGCGGTGATGTGGCCGTTTTTATTACCGAGTGTCGGTGGTGCGATGGTGTGGTTGCGTACGCTCGGCATTGAGCGTGGACAGCGCATCGGTTTAGCTGGAGTCAACGCGCCGACCACAGCGGCTTTGCTGCAAGCGCTTTCTTTGGCGGGCGTGACGACGGTGTTGTTCAATCGCCGACTAACCTTGGTCGAGCTGGAAAACCAGGTCGTCAACGCACGTCTTGATCACCTCATCGCCGATCCAACGCATCCGCTCGCAGAACGTCGCAAGGCGCTCTTTATTCCTGATACTTTTGCGGATCAACCGGTGGTCGATGTCACGCCACTCGCTGACAACGATGCCGCGTTGGTGCTCTTCACCAGTGGCACCAGTGGCCAGGCAAAAGCCGCGCGCCTCAGCTGGTCGGCGATTCGTCATGCGGCAGATGCGGCGGTGCAGGTTCTTGCTCTGACGCCGGGGAATACCTGGCTTGGCTGTTTACCACTCGACCACATCGGCGGCGCCAGCGTGATTTTTCGCAGTGGACGCGGTGGCGGGACGGTGATTCTGCAAGATCGTTTCGCTGCCCCAACCACCACGCAGATTATTGATGCGCATGAGGTGAACGGAATCAGCGTCGTGCCGACGATGCTCCATCGTTTAATCAACGAGCGCGAAAATCGACCGTGGCCAACGGCGCTGCGTTGCATTCTTACGGGCGGTGGGCCGCTCACCGCCGAACTGATTGCGCGTTGCACGGCGCTGGGATTGCCGCCGAGTCAAACCTATGGTTTAACGGAAGCCGCCAGCCAAGTGTGTACGCTGCTACCGCATGACGCGGTTATGCATCCTGGGACCGCTGGCCTGCCACTGCCCGGTATGGAAATACGGATCAAAGATGGCGTCATTCATGTACGCGGCCCATCGGTATTCAGCGGCTATGAAGAACAGGGAATCGTGCGCGAACCGCTGGCGCCCAATAGCTGGTTCAACACCGGTGATCTTGGCGAACTCGATGCGCACGGTTTTCTAACGGTCCATGGTCGACGCACCGATTTGATTATCAGCGGCGGAGAAAATATTTATCCCGCTGAAATCGAAGCTACCCTCGAAAGTCATCCCGCGATTGCGGAAGCTGGCGTCTACGGAATCCCCGATGCCGAATGGGGAAACGTGGTCGCGGCCGTCTTAGTCGCGCACGGAGAGCCGCTCAAAGATGCTGATTTCACCGCGTGGTGCGCCATGAACCTCGCGAATTTCAAACGCCCACGCCACTGGCGCTGGGCGACCACCTTGCCGCGCACGGCAACGGGAAAACTCCAGCGGCATTTACTGACGTAATTATGGCTCACCGCTCCTCATCATCCGTGGTGAAAATGTTCCCGGATATAGGGCTGATCTCATTCTCGCGTCCCAGCGGGACGCCGTGAAAATAGCCCGGCACTTCAGTGCTGCTCATTACCCATAAGTCCCTCGTCATCGCTTGCCTCGTTTATTGATGTCGGCTTGTGCGGCGAGGGCGGTGACGAAGTGACGGACCATGTCGAGTCCGATCCAGAGGGTTTGTGGTCCGGGTTCTCCGTCGCTTTTG
>JANMYZ010000602.1:0-2536 GCA_031382605.1 Planctomycetota bacterium
CTTCGTCGCCGTCCGGCGAAACGTGAAGCGTGTGCGCCGACGGTCGCTCTGAAACGGGCCTTTGGCTACGATGCTTTTCGCCCATTACAGGGCGAAGCGGTCGACGCAGCGCTGGCGAAACGCGACTGCTTAATCGTGCTGCCCACCGGCGGTGGAAAAAGTTTATGTTACCAAATTCCCGCTGCTTGTGGTGCGGGTTTGGTGTTGGTGGTGTCGCCGCTCATCGCCTTGATGGACGATCAAGTAGCCGCAGCGCGTGAGGCCGGTTTGAGCGCCGTGGCATTGCATTCCAATCTTGCGGATGCCAACAAGCGAGCCGCGTGGCAAAGCTTAGCCGATGGCACGTTGGATTTATTATATGTCAGTCCTGAACGTTTAATGGCCGGCGATCTGACCGAGCGCTTAACCAATTTGGCTTTAATCGCGGTCGATGAAGCGCATTGCGTATCGCATTGGGGCCACGATTTTCGCCCTGAATATCGCCAATTACGTTCCGTCTTCGACCGCTTGCCCGGCGTGCCGCGCATGGGGCTGACCGCCACCGCCACGCCACAAGTGCAAGACGATATTTGTGTGCAATTAGGTTTGCGTTCACCGCTGCGATTGGTCGGTCACATCGATCGCGCCAATTTATTTTATCGCGCCATACCGCGTCATTCCGCCGCGAAACAAACCTTGGAAGTGATCAAACGTCATCCGCAAGAAGGCGGCATTGTTTATGCCCAAACCCGCCGCGAGGTCGAAACGCTGGCCGCTGCGCTGACCAAAGCCGGCGTCCAGGCATCCGCTTATCACGCCGGTTTACCGGCCCCTCATCGCGCCAAAGTGCAGGATGATTTCGTCAACGAACGCCTGGATGTCGTCGTCGCGACCATCGCCTTCGGCATGGGCATCGACCGCTCGAACGTGCGCTATGTCGTGCACGCCAATACGCCAAAATCGATTGAACATTATCAGCAAGAAGCCGGTCGTTCGGGTCGCGATGGATTGCCGGCCGATTGCGTGTTGCTCTACAGCGCTGCGGATTTAATGGCTCATCGTCGTATGGCGACCATGGATGGACCGCTGTCGCCGGAGCGCGAGCGCGTGCTTGAGCGGCAACTGCGTGAGATCGGTCGTTATGTGGTTTCGCCCGTCTGTCGTCACCGCTTGTTGACTGAACATTTCGGTCAGCCCTATCCTGCGCCGACAGTTGCATCAACAGCGGCGCCGACAGCGGCGCCGACAGTTTCGCCAAAAGCGTCTGGCCAATCTGAAGTCGTAGCGAAGGAAGCGCGCAGCACCGCCGATTCTTGTGGTGCATGCGATGTCTGCTTGGGCGAGACCAAGGAATTGCCCGCAGACCAAGCGCTCATCACCGCGAAGAAAATTATTTCCGCCGCCTGGCGCCTGGAAGGACGCTTCGGCCCTGGGCAATGCGTCGACGTGTTGTTGGGCAAAGCCACCGATAAGAGCGAACGCGCAGGGCACCATCTTCTGACGGTTTTCGGCATCCTCAAAGACGCTGGCGACACCGCCGTGCGGGCGTGGATCGATCAACTGGTGGTGCAAGGCTTCCTCGCTCTACGCGAAGACGGCGTGTATTCATTTCTGGTTTTGACCGACGCGGGCCGCGCCCTGTGCCGCGACCAAGGTCACGTACGCCTGGGTGTGGTCGAAGAACGTCCGACCACTAACGACCGCACGGAACGTAGCGATCGCAAAACGCGCACTTCAGCGACCGGAACGTCTTCAGCGAAAACCTCATCGGCCGCCAGCGCACTTGGCACTGACGACCAAGCCTTGTTCGAACGCCTACGCGTGGTGCGCAAATTGCTCGCCGCCAAAGCCGGAGTGCCGCCGTACGTGGTGTTCCATGACAGCACGCTCCAAGCCATCGCCGCCGCTCGACCGACTTCGGTTGCGGCATTGATCGGACTCAAAGGAATTGGCGAACGCAAAGCCGCTCGTTACGGCGCGCCGATGTTAGCTGTGGTGGCGGGTGGTGATCCGGAGCAGGCGCTGAGTTATTCGGCGTCAGGTTGAGAGCTCACGCAGACGCTATTGCGTGTCTGGACACGCAATAGCGCAGTGAGATGGTCTGGCGACATCACCCATACCATCTTAGACCAAAGAAAGAATCTGTATGAATATATCCCTACCAATTCTGCTAGCAGGAACTCTGGTAATGTGTCGTGGATACGCATTAGAAGACTCGCTGATGTGGATGCAGGGTGGTGCAAGTCCACAGAAAATTGCTGGTTCGATAGAAGATGCACGCTACTGGTTCAGGACGATTGATCAGAAAATGGGCCTTGTTGTACAGACAAACGACAAGAACCAGGGCGCTCCTCGAGTGCAGGTTTGTGATGGTTCGGAGATAATTTATGACGGCATAATCGGAACGAATAATGGAAATGATCGAGTAAAAGTATTGGAAATGACACCATATCCACCTGTTTTTGGCGGTCGCTTCGATTTGACCTATTACATTGCAAGCGATACGAAATCTGGAGTTGTATTCATAATACCGTTTGACAAGGCAAGAAATCGTTAC
>JANMYZ010000605.1:0-2946 GCA_031382605.1 Planctomycetota bacterium
GTCGCGTTTGACTCCCAGGCGCGGGCGGCAGGCCAGCAGACCTTTGGTGTACGGATGTTTTGGATTGGCGAAAATTTCTGCCACCGGTCCTTGCTCCACCACTTGACCGTAACGCATTAAAATCACTCGGTCGGCAAGCTCAGCCACCACGCCGAGATCGTGGGTAATAAACAACACCGCCATGCCGCGTTCACGCTGAAGGCGTTTGATCAGATCAAGAATTTGCGCTTGAATAGTGACGTCGAGTGCGGTGGTTGGCTCATCGGCGATCAACAACTGTGGTCCGCAGGCCAGAGCAATGCTAATGCAAATGCGCTGACGCATGCCGCCGGATAACTCGTGGGGATACTGATCGAAA
This sequence comes from Planctomycetota bacterium, assembly GCA_031382605.1. Taxonomy (GTDB): domain Bacteria; phylum Planctomycetota; class UBA11346; order UBA11346; family UBA11346; genus BOG-1363. The sequence continues at coordinate 359 of JANMYZ010000605.1, forward strand.
CGAGTTTGCGGCTGTGGAATTCCTACCTGATTGAACAGTTCGATCGCGCGTGCTTTACGGCTTGCGGCGTCCAACGTGGTATGAAGTTCGAGCGCTTCGGTGACCTGCGCACCACATGTCCAAGTCGGATTCAGCGCCGTCATCGGTTCTTGAAAAATCATGCCGATTTCACCGCCGCGCAGCTTGCGCAAGCGTGCGGGATTCATCCGCAAGATATCTTCACCTTTCCATAAAATTCGTCCTGATGGGTAGATTGCTGGAGGCTCTGCCAACAAGCGCAAACACGACATCGACGACACGCTTTTTCCGGAGCCGGATTCCCCGACCAAGGCAACGACTTCACCGGGATTGACGGTGAAACTGACGCCTTTAACCGCTTCGACGCTGCGATCACGCAGCTTGAAGGTCACTCGTAAATCGTCGAATTGCAGCAGAGGTTCAGTCATAGCGTCACCGTTGGTTTTTCGGATCGATGGCATCGCGAAGATTATTGCCCAGAAGATTCAGCGTCATAACGATGGTAAAGATCGCCAGGCCCGGCGTGTAAATCAACCAAGGATAGCGAATATTCAAGCGGCCTTGTTCCATCAGCACGCCCCAGCTGGGAACCGTCGGATCGCCAAGACCGACAAACGCCAGGGTGCTTTCGGCGCCGACTGATCCAGCAATGCCGAAGGTCAAACTGATTAGCAACGGCGCCACCGTATTCGGCAAGATATGACGAAACATGATGCGCGGGCGCGACAGGCCGAGCGCCTCTGCCGCCAAGACATAATCGCGCACCGATTGAGCGAGGAATTCTCCGCGTACCAATCGCGCGACTCCAGCCCAGCCGGTTAAACCGATAACGATCATAATGATAAAAATGTCGCGATCCAACATCGCCACTACCGTCAGAATCAAAATGAAGGTAGGGAAACACATCATGATTTCGACTACTCGTTGCAGCAAAAGATCGACCCAGCCACCGCAGTAACCGCTCACCGCACCGATCACAACACCAATCAGAAACGACAACCCCGCAGCCACCAAGCCGACGGTCAAACTGATGCGGGCCCCGAAAAATAAAATCGTCAACACATCATGACCGCCGCCATCGGTACCCAGCCAATAGGTTCCGCCGGTTGACGGATTAACACTTCCAGGTGCTAGCAAGGTCGCACCTGGATAGGTCGCATCGAAACGATGTTTCACCGGCGCAAACAGCGCAAATGGGCGTTCATGCTCTGGAAGTTCTTTCCATCGCTGAATGGTCGCTTGAGAAAAAGCGCGGGGTTCCCACACCGCACTCATCCCGCTAGCCCGAGGAATCAACGGCAGCGAACAGACCAGTCCGCCACCAACGATGACCATCAGAACGATCAGAACTCGACGAGCTTGCGGCACCCGTCGTCGCAAACACCACAGCACCAGCAAGGTCATCGGCAATAATAATGCTGCGACATTGAAAAAGAGATCGTGCAGTTTGGCGTAGCTACGCTGATTAAAGAGTTCAGTGATCGCGGGAAAGCACAGCCCGTGATGATCCCACCACACCAACGCGACTTCATTGGACAAAAATGGCGCATAGATACCCATGGCGATAATCAGACCAATGACGACCAAGCCGACGCGGGTTGATCCGCGACTGACAAAGCGTTCCCAGGCAAGCTGAGCAGGCGAACGAAGCGGTGCGGCAGGCTCACCCATAACGACTCCGCAACCGTGGGTCGGCGACTCCATACAGAAGATCCGCAATTAATATTCCGACGAGCAACAGCGACACGGATATAACCGTCGAACCCATCAGCAAGGGACCGTCTTGTTGAATCGCAGCATCCAACATCAGCCAGCCGAGCCCAGGAATGCTGAAGATTAATTCGACGATCAACGCGCCACTAAACAAGTCCGCTAACAGTCCGCTGCCAAGGGTAATCATGGTTACTAAACTATTACGCGTCGCATGGGAATAGACCACGTGATCGTCAGAACAGCCCTTAGCGCGGGCGGTACGCACGTAATCAGCGTCCAGTTGCTCCAGCAAATTAGCCCGCATATAGCGCGACAACGACGTGAAACTGGCGTAACTCAAAACCACCAGCGGCAAAAAAGCATGCCACAGCAGATCCAACAAATACTGACCGGTGGGCAGCCACACAGCGCCATCGCTGGACAGTCCGCTACTGGGAAACCAGGCCTTGGCACCAGAACTATCGGTGCAGAAATGATACAGCAGTAACGTGCCGAAAAACATCGCGGGCATCGACCAAGCGACGAACAATCCGGTGGTCGTTACTTGATCTTCCAAGGTGTCTTTTCTCCGCGCCGAATGAATACCTAATGGAATTGATATCGCCCAGGCAATGATGATCGACAGCGTATTCAGCCAAAACGTCACATGCCAACGATCGGCAATAACCGTGAAAACATATTCTTTACGCGATTCGGAATACAGCGTGCCGGTGAACAGCTTGCCCAGCACCAGCTCGATCGCAATCGACGTGCAGATCGCCAGCATCGTCCGGCCCCAGCTTTCGAGGAACCCGAAGGTGATCTGGCCGACGACCAGCACCATCGTGACGAGGATGGGCGCCAGGTAGCGCTTGTCG
>JANMYZ010000606.1:0-2510 GCA_031382605.1 Planctomycetota bacterium
CCACGTCAATCCGAAGCGTGGACTTACCTTCGCCGCAGCTCTGCGCGCCTTGCTGCGTCAAGACCCTGACACCATTATGATCGGTGAAATTCGTGACCAAGAGACCATCGAAATCGCGGTGAAAGCAGCGCTTACCGGTCACTTGGTGTTGTCTACGTTGCATACCAACGACGCGCCTTCGACCATCGCACGTATTGTCGACATGGGCATCGAACCGTTTCTTGCGGCATCTACCGTATTAGCGATCGTGGCTCAGCGTCTTGGTCGGCGTTTGTGCAAAAATTGTAAAGTGCCGATGACCAAAGACGAATTGCCGAATCGTGAGCAATTAACCGATGCCGGTTATAAGCCCGAAGAAATCGAACACATGACGCTGTGGAAACCCGTCGGCTGTTCGCTGTGCTCTGCTGGTTATAAAGGCCGCTTTGCCTTGGTCGAAGCGATGGAGATGAATGACAAGCTGCGCAAGGTCATCATTGGTGGCGCCAGCACGATTGAGTTACGCAACGCCGCCATCGCCAGCGGCATGATCACTTTGCGTCGTGCTGGCCTGATGAATGCCTTGCGCGGCGTGACCTCCTTAGAAGAAGTCATGCGCCACACGGTCGGTGAGGACATTGGCGCTGAAGAAGCCCCGGCCAAGAAAAAGCGCAAGAGCATTGACGACGGCGACAGCGACGGTGCTGAAACAGCCTCAGAAACAGCCCCTGAAGAAGCCGCCAAAGAATAAGGCATCAGTCATCAGCGGTGACGGGTTATCGGCGGCGCTTCCCGTTTCTTGGAGCCCGCCGTTTCTTGGAGCTCATCTTTCGCGTAGCCCACACTTGTCGTTGGCCAAACTCGGCAGCGTTTTGCCCCCAAATCCGTAACGATAAGGTCACCACTCAGTTTCCATTCAACCTCGTATTCGGAGCACCCATGTCGATTCGCTTTTTTTCTATCGCGTTGCTGGCTGCGGTATGTGTTTGGCCCGTTGGCCAAATCGCTGCTGCAGAAAAGAAGGAGAAAGCAAAAGCCGCTAGCCCCTTTAAAGTCCTAGTCTTCACCAAGACCACGGAATTTCGTCATGACTCCATTGAAGTGGGCACCGCTCTGGTGAAAAAACTTGGCGAAGAGAACGGCTTTGCTGTCGATGCGACCGAAGATTCAAGCAAGTTTACTGCTGAGTCTTTGAAGGACTATCAGGTGGTCATGTTCCTTAATACGACCGGTGATGTGCTGGATGGAACCCAAGAAAAAGTATTCGAGCAATACATTCGCAGTGGCCGTGGTTATGTCGGGGTCCATTCCGCTTCGGACACCGAAAAAAGCTGGCCGTTTTACGAAACGTTGGTGGGCGCCATTTTCAACGGCCATCCAGCGACTCAGTTAGCAAAGATTCAGGTGGTCGACAAAAACCATCCCGCAACAGCGCATCTCGGTGACATCTGGGAACGCACCGATGAATGGTACAATTTCCGCAAGCTACCAACCGATGTGAAGGTGCTGCTGAAAATGGATACCAAGAGCTACTCCGGCAGTGGTCATGGTGATAATCACCCCATGTGCTGGTATCACGCGGTTGATGCCGGACGTGCATTCTATACGGGGCTCGGCCACACCAAAGAAAGCTACGCCGATCCCGTTTTTCAAAAGCATTTGCTCGGTGGAATCGTGTACGCTTCAGGCGTTCTTGAGAAGGCTCCTGCCAAGGACAAAAAGAAAAAGTAAATCCCAGCCCGGCAGAGCCGGAACCCAAGCGAAGACAAAGATCAGAGAAATCTAACCACAGAGGGCACAGAGGGCCCAGAGGAAAATCAGAATGGCTTTCTCTGTGCCCTCTGTGCCCTCTGTGGTTTAGCACTTCCCCTGCTTTCTTTCCTTTCGTACGCGTAGCGATTTCTTTGGATAGCACGGAGAAACAGAACCTTAGTACTACAGACGTTGTGGTTACGTATTCGCACCACCTCCGGTAAATAGGTATGAGGTGGTGCTCGCAGACTTTTGATCTTCTTGTCGCTGTTATCTGTCTGATGGACCGCTTGTTTACCGCCCACTTGGAAAACGCATGTCATTGATGCTTTTTTTTCGCAACTCCACAACGGCTTTTTTTCATGCCGTGGGCTTGCTGGGCCTGATCAGCTGGTCTACCGCCGCCGACCGATCGCCTGCAGAGAAGCGCGTCTGGCTTCTGCTGGCCAAGGGGGATTCATTGAAATCCACGCAGGTTCGCCAACGGAAAAATTGGTAGCAAAAATCGAAGTGACACCCACCGGAGATTGGCAGAAATGGGCGACCACCGAAGCGGCCACGGTCACGGATCCAGGCGGTACCAATGACTTATTCATGGTCTTCAAAGCGAAGAGTGGCAGCGGCAGTGGATTATTTAACCTAAACGCGGCAGTAGGAATTCAAATTTCCAACGCAAAGACGCAAAGACACAAAGGAAAGGCAGGGTTTTGAATTCAATTTCGTATGATCAAGGACTTCACCAAACAGATGAGTCTTGTTTTTGATGTAAGTCCTTTGCG
>JANMYZ010000422.1:0-5499 GCA_031382605.1 Planctomycetota bacterium
AACCTCGCCAGAGGCAATCAGCTGCTGACCATTCGTGAAGGCTTTCGCCAACGGAAAACGCCCGGTGCGCGCGGGCTTACCGTCCGCGACGGCCGTCACCTGAGCACGACTGATTTTTCCTTCGCTGATCATGGCGGCATGACCAGCGCCCATGTTGCCAATACCGATGACGCCGATGCGTAAAGGAGATGACGAACTCATGGCTATAAAAAATCCTTATGCGCTAAAAAAGCGTGAGAAGGCGCAACCGTGGCCGACGAGTGTCCGACTCTGAAGCGCCACGACGCCTTACGATAATTGTTGGCGTAAACGTGGAACAATTTCCCGCTGCGCCGAAGCTAAATTACCCTTGAAAGTGCAGCCTGCCGCTTGGCGATGGCCACCGCCACCGAATGACTGGGCTACCTGACCGATCTCGTACGGTGGATTAGAACGCATGCTGCAACGAACGGTTTTGCGATCCTTCGATTCACGCAACAGATAGGCGACTTGATTACCGGCAAGGCTGCGCGGGATCTCGACTAAATCGCCCCAATCTTCTGGTTCACCAACGGCAGCGATAGCGGCAGCGCTCAAGACAATCCCGGCCACGCGCGCGTCGAGCGTGTCGACTTTCAGATTCTCAATGCCCATTTTTTGAATCAGCAGATCGTGTGGTTTTTTGGTGTACGTCAGCGCGCGATTAATCGCGGCGGCATCAATCCCGGTCTCTAAAAGTTTGGCCGTCCAGCGGAACGTATGCGCCGTCGTATTGCTGTGCATGAAGCGACCGGTGTCGAACACGATGGTCGTATACAGACACGTACCGAGCGTGCGATCGAGCGGCACCTTCATTCGGCGCAAGAGTTTCTCCACCACGACGCCGGTACTTTCCGCATTGACGTCGACGACATTGATGTCGCCGAAACGCGTATTGGTGACGTGATGATCCAGATTGATCAAGGTCGTACGTTTGACCTTGGCCACCTCGCCCAAACGTTCGAGATCTCCCGCATCGCAACTGATAATGAGATCAGCTCGCTTGGTCTTGGCCGCAGCCGCTTCGTCTTCAACCGCCGTGATCTGCTCAAAACCTGGAAGAAAATTGTAGTTCGACACCACTTTACTGGGACAGCAGAAACGTACTTTTTTTCCCATGCGCTTGAACGCGTGTACTAATGCCAAACCGGCACCAACTCCATCACCATCAGGATTGATGTGGGTCGTCACGATGATGGATGAAGCCTCGGCAATAGCGCGAGCGGCGGCGATGTAGGACACGAAAACTCCTTAAAGATTCAATGCATGTAAAACGCGGGAAAAACAGCCAACAGATGGCGGAGTCACTATCGATGCCAACGCCTTCTGTCCAGACGCCCTGCGGCAAAGTCAATGCGGTCGGACGAAGCCTTCTTTTTTCTCTGGCCCGACCTTCATGTGCCTTCATGTGACACGTCAGACCATATTGCCACGGGCTAGCCCGACCTAGGCTCCTCGCCATGCCTATCGACACACGCGTTTATACTGCTGGCGGTAACGCCCCGGCCGGCCCATCGAACCACTTGACGAAACGTACGCGTAAGCGCACCAAGATTGTCGCCACTATCGGTCCTGCATCGAGCAGCGAAGAAGTCATGCGCGCGCTTTTTCAGGCCGGCATCAACCTGGCTCGACTCAACATGAGTCATGGCGATCACAGCGATCACCTCGCTCGACTCCAGCTCATTCGCCGAATAAGCAAAGAGCTTGAACGCCCGGTCGCCATTCTCGCGGATCTTCAAGGTCCAAAAATCCGCACCGGGCGCCTCAAGGACAATCAACCGGTCGAATGGAAAACAGGCGACCAGATTATTATCACCGTTGCCGATTGCCCAGAAGGCACCGCCAAGCGCGTCGGCACCACGTATTCCGGCCTCGCTCACGATGTGGTGAAAGGCAATGTCATGCTGATCGATGACGGTCGCATTCGCGTCGAAGTCAGCCTCGTCGAGGGCGACGATATTCATGGTATCGTGCAGGTCGGCGGTTGGCTGAAGAGTAATAAAGGCATCAACCTCCCTGGGGTCAAAGTTTCAACGCCGTCGGTCAGCGAAAAAGATAAGGCCGACCTTGCCTGGGCTATCGCCAACGATGTCGACTATATCGCCATGAGTTTCGTACGCACCGCACGCGATGTACGAAATCTGAAAAATCGCATCGCCGAATGCGGTCGCGATATTCCGGTCATTGCCAAAATCGAAAAACCCGAAGCGGTCGAATGTATTGAAGAAATTCTTCAAGAATCCGATGGCATCATGGTCGCACGCGGTGATTTAGGCATCGAAATCAGCACGCAACGACTGCCCGTCGTACAAAAAGATTTGATCTACATGGCCAACCGCATGGGCAAGCTGGTTATTACGGCAACGCAAATGTTGGAATCGATGATTGAAAATCCGATCCCGACCCGCGCCGAATCGAGTGACGTTGCTAACGCGATTTTCGACGGCAGCGACGCCGTGATGCTTTCTGGCGAAACCGCCACCGGAAAATTCCCAGTCGAAGCAGTCGCAGAGATGACCCGCATCGCCGCCGAAGCCGAAAAAAGCCCGTACATGGCGACGATTAAACTCGATCGCGCCAGCGCACCGTTCAATAACTACGCCCTCGCCTTCAGCGGCGCAGCCGACTATCTCTCGCGCGAAATTAACGCCACTGGCGTGATCATCCTAAGCAACAGCCCTGAAAAAGCGCTGCTCTTATCCAAGCGCCGTGGCCAAGGCCCGATGGTCGCGATCTGTTATGACGAGCGCACGTGGCGACAAATGAGTCTGTTCTGGGGCATCATTCCGCTGCTCGTTCCGTTCATGGACAACCTCCAAGACCTGCTCGAAAAGGCCACCGAGGAATGTCTCCGTTTTGAAATTTTTCACGAAGGCGACACCGTCGTGGTCGTCAGCGGCGTCTCTGCTACCGGTGCCAACACCATTAAGGTGCATCAAATCTAAGTATCAGGCAGGCAGATTTTATTCTCAGGCAGGCGCTCCTGGTCTTAGCCTGCCTTCTTTTAATCTCACGCCGCATCGATGGTGTCCGCTGGCTTTTCCGCAAACAGCGGACAGCGATTGCGAATCCACTGAAGTCCACGTTTGGTGGCTTCGGCAGTGCAGACTTTCGCGTGACCCAGTGCGCTGGTGAACGCAAACATCCGCCAACCCAGCATGGTCGCCAGCCAGGCGTCGACGCTCAGGTCGAGTCGTGACAGAATCGGGGCTAATTCCTGCGGGATAGAACCGCGCTTGCCTGATTTCAGGAATCGTCCGGTGGCATCCAGCAACGTCAGATACTCATCTGGTGTGATGGTTTTATTCGCCAGCGGTTCACCGACTTGGCAGCGCGCTCATGGCGTCAGCCATAAACCATCTTCCGCATGCTTGGCATTGGTCGCGAGGCCAACCCTCGCCAACAGCGCGGCTGCGCGCTGTGGCTCGCGACGTTTGATTTTCTCTGCCGCACGGTGGCGATTTCGTGCGCGAATGCGGCGATAACCGCTGGTAAATGACGAGGTTTCTGGGCGGTCGGCGACTTTGGCGCGAATGGGATTCAGATCGATATAGGCCAAGCACGCGATCAATGCCGGTTGATCCTAAACGCGGCAGTAGGAATTCAAATTTCCAACGCAAAGACGCAAAGACACAAAGGAAAGGTAGGGTTTTGAACTCAATTTCGTATGATCAAGGACTTCACCAAACAGATGAATCTTGTTTTTGATATAAGTCCTTTGCGCTCTTTGCTGCTTTGCGGTAAAATGGTTCTCTATTGAGTTTTTTAGGTTAATCGAGCAACGGCACGCTATGGAAACGGCCCTCCCAAAAAACGCCGCTGCAATCGTCCTCGCGATTGGCGCGACGGGCGATTGGCTCCTTAAAGGCCTTCATAAACCAACCCAGATCCGCCAAGCGCGTGCGCCATAAGCCCATTGACCGTCCTTTTAATTTTGACCTCCAATTTCATCAGACAGCCAAAGAAGAAAACAATGCACAGGAGGCGCGGAGACGCGGAGACGCGGAGACGCGGAGGAGGGGAAGATGCTTGCTGGAGAGAATGAGTCTTTTCCTCATCTCACCTCCGCGTCTTCGCGCCTCCTGTTCGATTTTTCTGTTTTGATGAGCGACAAGGAATGAGAGAAGACCCACGCTGAACGCCGCAGATCCCAAAAAATTATCGCGCCGTTTACCGAAACCTGCGCACGCCCTTCATGTGCAGGTGTCAAAGTCCATAAGCGTTGTATCATCCCAACCCACGACACGGAGGTCCTCATGCGTTGCCTACTGCTCGCTCTCGCCGGTTTTACTCCCCTTATAACCAATGCCGCCTTTGCGGCTGAACCGTATTTCAGTGAATACCTTGAAGGCTCATCGAGTAACAAGGCGATTGAGATCTTCAATCCAGGCTCAGTGCCGATCGATCTTTCGCTGTATCGCTTGGAGGTGTATTTTAACGGCAGTTTAACCGCGAGCATCAATCATGTTCCGACCATGCCGTTGCCTGCTGGCGACGTTTATGTCTTTACCAGCGCCAGTGCCAACGCGGCGATTCTTGCGGTTGCTGATGCCACCACCGGATCGGGTTTGTGGAACGGTGATGATGCTTTGGTGTTGCGGCGTATTTCCGATGGAGTCGTGATCGACAGCATCGGTCAGGTCGGCGTTGATCCGGGCAGCGAATGGGGCACGGGGGTTGATAGCACCGCCGACAATACGTTGCGTCGGCGCGCCAAGCCAGATTACGACACGGTGACCAATGATGTTTTCTTACCCACGTCAGCGTGGGAGGGTTTCGCCGTTGATACGTTTGGTGATATTGGCGTTTCGCCAACTGGCGGCGGCACAACGTTGCCAGTACTGGGATTAGTCGGTCTTTCCAGCGTGGGCGAAGAAGCCGGAACGTATTCCATCACGGTAACGCGCAGCGACTCGCTTGTCGCAGCAAGCATGACTTTGACCGCCACACCAGCGGGAATCATTGCTGGCACGGCGATTGAGTTCGTCGCGGGCCAGACCAACGCGATCGTCATGGTGAACATCAGCGATGACACCGTGCAAGAACCTGATCAGGTGGTGACGCTCAGCGTGAGCGCAGATGGCTATCAATCAGCCAACCTCGCGGTCACGGTGATTGATAACGATACGCCGACCGTGGCTATCCACGATATTCAGGGCGCGGCACATACCTCGCCATTGACGGGCATGGTAGTGCACGTGGCCGATGCGGTGGTGATCGCTCGTGATGCGCGCGGTTTCTGGCTGCAGGAACCTGACGCTGAGGCCGATGCCGACGTGGCGACCTCAGAAGGAATCTATGTCTTTACCAGCGTCGCGCCGACCGTGACGGTTGGCGATCTGGTATCGGTACGTGGCCGAGTGGTCGAGTTCTTTGCCGATGGCGCGACAGGTGATGGCTTGGCGCTCACCGAATTGAGCACCGTCACCGTGACGCTGTTAGCTCAAGCCCAGACGCTGCCGACGCCGGTGGTGCTTG
>JANMYZ010000655.1:0-1687 GCA_031382605.1 Planctomycetota bacterium
CCTCCGCTCTCGAATTTATCAAGCTGGCGCTGAATGCCGTGCACATGGGTTTCCCAAAAGAACGCAATTTCTCGTCCATAAGCCTGTTCACGCGTCGCCATAAAAAGCAACACGCGTTCAGCGTCAACAGACCCTAAAAGACCTTCGATCATAGCTTGGTCATATGACCAATAAAGATGGTCACAAGACCAAATAATTGGGTCAACGGTGAAGCTGGCCTTACGTCGCTCCCGTCGGGGGCTTTCGTAAACGACGATCAGCGCGACCGCCAAGAGAGACTCTGGCTCCAGACCTGCTCGTTACTTGCAGCGTTGGGAGCGAGAATATTTTTAAGCTCCCAACGTTGTAAGTAACGAGCAGGTCTGGGAACGCCGAGTTGTACTCTGCCAGGATGCCAAAGAGCCGAGTGCAACTCGGCGATCCCAGGAATCGAACGGATTATTCCTGGGAACACCATTTTCTTGAATGGCTGAGGAAGCGTTGGCTCCTCACCGACATTTCAGTTACCCCAAAACAAAACGTACCGATTCACCCGGTAAGACCAGCCGCCTCAACGATTTTTGGCAATGCAGCCGGTCGCAGCACGGTTCGCACCAGCGTATTTACCGTAATTCCCAGCGTTTTCGCTTCTGCTTGCAACGCTTTCCATTCTTTGGCGGTCATCTTGATCGAATGGACGACCAGACGCTCGCGCTTCTCACCTTTGAGCGGGCGACCGGGTGCGTGTTGCACGGGTAACTCATCCCAACTTTTGTCAGCGGAAAAACGCTGATCGAGGCGTTTTGCCAAGCGTTGGTATTCGGCGACGGACATATCGGTAATGCGTTTCATGGGGTGTTCCCGCGCAAACCACGGCGGGCGATGGGGAAACCGGTGATGGGGATGATGCTCAAAGGGATAATCGTGTCGTCGTCGACACCGTAGACGATGCGGAAAAGTTGTCTTCCGACTTTGCCTTCGGCCGTAAAGACCGATGAATCGTCCTTGTCAGGCAGGCGCAGATGGGCGTGATGGAAAACCGTTTCCCACAAATCAGGCGTCATTCCGTGGGATCGAATGTGGTCAACGTTGGACCCTGGTCGTTGATCCCAGAGGAAGACAGTGCGCTTCATGAGTGAAATCGTATTACCATAAAGTCGGCAATCAACTCGGGTACAGGAAAAACACTACCTTGTCTTTTGACGGAGAGAGAACCGCTGCGGAGAGCGGTGGTTCTAGGGGAAACGCTTCTGTTTCTGGGAACGCCGCTCTCCGTGAGCTGCTCGGGTTAATTCCTCCTTGGCACGGGCGGCTCGCCCGTGGTTGGACATCCTACTCATTACCTATAAAGTTGATTGGTGAATAAAGCCCCCAAAGGGGGCGACGTAAGGCCAGCCCGGCGCTTCAGCGCCGGGAAACCAGGCGATTTGTGAATGAAGCCCCCAAAGGGGGCGACACAGAATCACGTCATGAGGGCCGAAGATTTTTGATGGGAAGACATGTCAGGTTCGGCGAAGCGTCGCCCCCTTTGGGGGCTTTTGATGAACTTTTCCGTTGGTTCCCGGCGCTGAAGCGCTGCTCATTACCCATAAATGCGATGAGTGAATTCAAGCCCCCGACGGGGGCGACGTAAGGCCAGCCCGGCGCTTCAGCGCCGGGAACCAACGGAAAAATTCATCAAAAGCCCCCAAAGGGGGCGACGCTTCGC
>JANMYZ010000425.1:0-7735 GCA_031382605.1 Planctomycetota bacterium
CACCAAGCAGTTTAATAATCGGCTGCGAAATGCCGTCTTCGATAATGATGCCAATACCAAGCGTCGCGCCGGTAATACCGACCTGGGCAACCGACAAATATTCGTCCAGATGTCCCTGAATGATCTGGACACGATCAGCGCGGCGATCACCGCTTTCTTTGATCTCGGCAATGCGCGAAGCGCGCACGCGCACCATGGCGAATTCCGCCAGCACAAAGAAGAAATTGATGCTCAGTAGGAAAATTCCCACCAGCGGCATCACCACATCTGCGATAACCATAGCTGCGACCGTTAGCCTTCCATGACTGATAACGGCGCCTGCCAGGATTCTTTGAGCAACGCTAGATCAGTGGCGACTTGTCCGCCCAATCCGACGATCGAAAGAATCGGCGCAGCGACCACCGTACCGATGACGGCGTGCGGCACGCCGGACAACAGCTGGTGAACCTCGTGCAACGCGCTCTTGGGCACGGTCACGACGATGCGACTTTGCGATTCGCTGAAGAGCGCGCGATCAAGCGTCGTGACACCTTCACGCGGAATGGCATTGGCATCGATTTCCATGCCGAATCCGCCTGAAAACGCCATCTCTGCCAACGATACGCCAAGGCCGCCTTCGGAGCAGTCATGCGCCGCGCTGACCAAGCCAGCTGCGGTTAAACTGGCGACCGCCGTCAGCACTGGTTTCGACAAAGCGAAATCGACTTTCGGAATAATGCCGCCGGTTTTATTGATCAATCCCAGGTATTCACTGCCACCCAATTCATTGCGCGTCAGCCCGACGATCACCACCACGTCACCCGGACGTTTGACATCCATGGTAATCGACTTCTTCACATCCGGCATCACCGTCATAGCGGTGATCAGCAGCGTGTGCGGAATCTTGATGACTTTGCCTTGATAGGTGAACTCGTTAGAAAGGCTGTCTTTACCCGAGATAAACGGCGTGCCGTAATACATCGCGTAATCGTAACAGGCTTGGCAAGCGCGGACCAGCGCCCCGAAAACCGCTGGGTCGGTACACTTAGCCCAACTAAAATTGTCGAGGATCGCCACCTTGTCGATCGGCGCACCGACGCAGACCAAATTGCGCAAGGCCTCTTCCATATTGGCAGCGGTGCTGTGATACGCATCGACATCGCAGTAATTAGTGTTGAGTCCACACGCCACCGCGACGCCACGATCTTCACCAGGGCGAGGCGCAACCACCGCCGCATCGCTCGGGCCATCATGATTGACGCCGACTAACGGTTTGACGATCGAGCCCGCTTGAACTTCGTGATCGTATTGACGAATAACCCATTCTTTGCTGGCGATATTCGGACGACCCATCAAGGCGATCAGCGTGCGTGACAAATCCTTTTCCATCTTCAACGGAACGTCAGTTTCTTTTGGCGCGACGAACACGGCTGGGCGCTTGAGGCGCGGCACGCCATCGTGCAAGAAATGCATTTCAACATCGGCAACTTGTTCTCCGTGAATGAAAAGCTCTAGCTTGCCGGTATCGGTGACTTCGCCCAGATCGACCGCCTCAACACCTTCAGCCGCGAAAATCGCCAAGGTCTTTTTGACGTTCTTCGGTGCGACGCTGGCAACCATGCGCTCTTGCGATTCGCTGATCCAAATTTCGGTGTAGCTCAATCCCGCATACTTCAATGGCACGCGGTCGAGATGAATACGGCAGCCGTTTTCCGCCGCCATTTCGCCGCAGGCCGACGACAAACCGCCAGCACCACAGTCCGTCAACGCGGTAAAGCATCCGGCGTCGCGCGCTTGCAGCGTGGTATCGAGAACTTTTTTCTCTTCGATGGCGTTGCCGATTTGCACCGCGCCGCTACTGACGGTCTCTGACTTGTCATGCAATTCGACCGACGAAAACGTCGCGCCGTGAATGCCATCGCGACCCGTGCGTCCACCGATGACGATAATATGATCGCCGGGACGTGAGCTCTTTTCGATGTCTTTTTTAGCAATCAGTCCACCAGTGCCGCAGAACACCAACGGATTGCCGACGTACCGTGGATCAAAACGGATCGCGCCGTTAACCGTCGGAATGCCCATGCGATTGCCATAATCACGCACACCGCTGACCACACCGCGCATCACGCGACGAGGATGAATGGTGCCCGGCGGCAAATCTTTCGGCTGCGCATCGAGCGGACCAAAACAAAAAACATCCGTGTTAAAAATCGGCTTCGCGCCAAGGCCAGTACCAATGACGTCACGCACGACACCACCCAGGCCGGTGTTCGCGCCGCCGTAGGGCTCAATCGCCGACGGACGATTATGGGTTTCGACCTTGATGCAGACGCCGGTATCGTCGTCGTACTCAATGACGCCGCTGTTGTCTTTAAACACCGACAAACACCACGGTTTCGCCAAATCGAAGGTTGCGCGAGCGATGGTCTGCTTGAGCAGATTGTCGATCACCATGGTCTGCACCGGGCCATCGGCGCCGACGGGGCCAGTATACTCAACCAAACCTTTGAGGGTTTTGTGCACGCAGTGTTCAGACCAGGTCTGCGCTAACGTTTCCAACTCAACGTCCGTCGGATTGCGACCAAGAGCGCGGAAATGCCCCTGAATCGTCAGCATTTCATCCAGCGTCAAACTGAGCGTGCCATCGCGCGACAGTGTGAGCAGAGCATCAGCGTCCAAGCCTTCGAGCACGACTTCTGCACGTTCGTGGCGCTGATCGCCGCCGGGCGCACGCAAGCGAACGGCTTCGGTGGGATCGATGACGGCTTCTTCAATCGCCTGATTCGCCAGAGCTTTCCACGCCAAGATTTTGAGATCACCGTCGCTGCCACCAGTCACCTCAACGCGAGTACCGATACGCACCAACGTCAGGGCGATGCCGAGATCGGCCGCGCCCTTGATGATCGAGGTTTCGACCGGGTCCATGACGCCAGTTTTGCGCTGCACCTCAATGACGCGGCGTTTACCTGATTTTGGAGCCTTCAAGGTCGCCACTTCGATGATCGGATCGCACAGCAAAGTGTCGCCCAGACGCTGCGCCGCAGCCGCATCCAAATCACCGCGCACCAAATAGTAACGGCTGCGCCGCAAATCTTTCAGGCGGGTCAGGCCAAGCAACTTGGCTTCATGAGCCAAGTGCGCATCAGCGGCAGACGTTTGGGGAAGGATGTCGATTCGGAAAGTCGCGGACATAGTGGGCGGGAGGGTAGGACGCAGCCGCCCGGCACAAGTGCCTCACCCGCCCCACCTGGACGATGGCATTCACCTCTTTCGCCCTCTCGCCACCTTGGTGGCGAACACCTTCCGGAAGTCTCAAACCAACCAACTAACCACTCAACTCCGTTACCGTTAGATCTGAATCATCTTTTGCGATCAA
Organism: Planctomycetota bacterium; assembly: GCA_031382605.1. Taxonomy (GTDB): domain Bacteria; phylum Planctomycetota; class UBA11346; order UBA11346; family UBA11346; genus BOG-1363. The sequence goes on from JANMYZ010000425.1 coordinate 3,356, forward strand.
TGCGCGCAACGCGCTGACCATTGCCTGCATCTGTGCGCCGACTTCTTCGGCCAGTGCTTACGAATGACGGCGAGAGGGCCGAGCGCGAAATCGGGCTGGAGCATGCTCAAGGCCGTCGGTTGATCGCTGTTCGGCAATCCGCTGTTGAAGGGCCATTCGAGCGAGATGGCATATGGTGATCACGACTATCGCACCCAGCGTGAGTTCGAGTCCGAATTCAGCCATACTAAAAAGGCTGCTTGGATTGTTGTAGCAATCCAAGCAGACCGAAATGCGTGCCGTTTCTGTTACGTTCGCAGAAACGGAGGATGCCAGCGTGTTCGACGCGAATTCGTAGGCAGCCATCCACGGCAACAACATCTATTTCCCTGTCGGCGCCAATGGCAGATAGCGGTACGGCACTTGCAGATTCAGCATCACCAAGCTGGTGGCGAAAACATCTCCGCCGGTGTCACCATAACGAACGCTGGTGGATGCGACGTGGCCGTCTTCTTGGACTAACGGGATCAGCTGTGCTTCGAGCGCACTTGACCAACGCTGCCAATCAGCGCCATCGGCTTCACGCATGGCCAGGGTGGCGAAAAACCAGCCCAAAGGATCGGTGCGTCCCGCATTGGTCGCGGGCAAGAGTGTGCCGAGTTGGACAAGATGTTGACGTGCACTGCTGTTGGAGCCAAGGCCGTAAATATATTGAGTAAAGGCAGCCAAACCGAGACGACCGGCATCGGCATCAGGCGTGGGCAAGGTGACGGCGAGCGCGCGACGTGCTTGGCTGAGCAAACGTCCAGGCACGCGCAGTCCGCCTTGTTGAGCGGTTTCCAATGCCAACAAGGTGAAGCCGCCAAGACCAGCAGCTCCAGGCTGCATGGGCAATCCGCGATCAAGCGTGACCAGACTGGCCTCGGCAATGGCGCGCAGATCGGTGTCGCCGTACAGCAAAGCGCCTTCCACCAGCGACAGACAGATCAGTCCCGAAGTGACTTGGCTCAGGTTTCCTAATGCGTGATCAGTACCGCTGTCATCGCCAATCAGTTGGGTATCGCCAAGGTGAATGCGCAGCCAGTCGAGTGCTTTGCGCGTGTCAGTAGAAAGCGCTTTGTCGCCTAAGCCTTCACCGAGCAAGACCAGCGTCGCAAGGCTGTGAGTTGCTAAATCACGTTCACTGGTGCCGCCATCAATGCTGAACGCTCCGTTCACCGGATTGAGTTGGCTGCGGATCCACGTGACTCCACGACTGACGCTGGCGGTGGATGCTTGCATACCAAACAATGGTCGGGCATTGGCGCGTAATTCAGGGAAGCGACGCAGCAGAAATAAATCGGTGCCCAGGCCGCGAATGTCGCTCCATGAATTTGGCAAATTGGGCGGCAAAGCGGGTGCGTTTAGTGGCAAACCATTGCGGTTTCCAGCCCCAGCAATCAGACTGCCATCACCGTCGCCAGCGCGGAGTGAGTTCTGCTTATTTTTCGCCAGGGTGGTGCCATCGTCGTGCTGATCTTGACCGGCGTGGAAACCGATTTCGAAAATGGCGAAGGCCAGCAAGGCCGCGACGTGACCGGCGATCACCGCGCTGATGATGCGCCAACGGCCACGGCCATCGAGACCTTCGTGATGGTCTTTTTCTTGGTTGGCGTTTTTGTCGAACACCGCCCCGAAAGGCGAGGAAGCGCGAATGCGTCGTTGTATCGCAGCGGTTAAATCAACTCGTCGCGGACCGATGCTGCGCGCCAACGCGGACAGCCGATCGAGCTGCGGGTCGGCGATCTGGCTACGGTCGTCGCGATCATAAAACGCATCGATGGCTTCTTGGTCGTCCGCACCGCCATCGGCATCGGCAAGGTCGCTGAGGCGCGCCAAGATGTCGGCACTCAGGTCGTTCGCTTCGCCTGGTGGCGTGGCGTGACGACGAAATAAATCGCCCAGCGCTGCCAGCGTGCGGCCATCAGGACAATTGGGATCGCCATCGGCGACCGCGCGCAGTAATGGATCGCTATCGTTCATAGCTCCACCAGATCTTGCAAATCATCACGCAGGGCACGCACCGCGTTGTGCATGCGGCTTTTCACCGTGCCCTCAGGAATGCCAAGGACGGCAGAAATTTCTTGGTATTTCATGCCATGATTATTGGCCAGCACGAACACTTCGCGCTGACCTTCGGGTAAGGCTTCAAGGGAATCTTGTAAACGGGTACGAATCTGAGCATTGCGCGCATCGTCTTCGGGATCAGGAGCAGCCGGAGCATTGAGCACATCGGACAGCTTCAGCGACCGCTCACCCATTTCGGCATCAATGCTGACATGATGCTTCTGCCGACGAATGTGATCGATCCACAAATTGTGAGCGATGCGATACAAGAACGTGCGAACTTTGGCGGTAGGCTGATAACGGGCGCGTGAACGGTAGACGTTGACGAAAACGTCTTGCACCATTTCTTCGGCGATCAATTGATCCCAAGACAGGTGATAAAAGAAACCGAGCAATTCATGTTGAAAGCGAGCGACCAATTCAACCACCGCCTGTTGGTCACCGTCGCGAATGCGCTCCATAATAAGTTGATCGGGGTCGCTCACGCGCGCTCGTACATCATGGGCGGGCAGAGTAGGAACCACAGTAGGAACGGCGATATTCATTGCGGGGTGACAAACGGCGATGGTCGCCAATGGTTCACACGCCCATTCCGTCTGAGGGCGAAGTGGTCGTGGCAGTCATCGGGAAAACGTCGCCAGAAAAATTGACTTACGTGTTCTAAGCGACTCGCCAGAGGGAATTTAAATCCAACGATTCGGCACTCGGATTGACTCCCCCAGGACGCTTCCTAGTGTGCCGACCCTGCGCAGAACCACCGTTGGCAAATGCCGGCGGTGATTTGCTTTGGTGTGCTCTTGCAAGTTAACCACAGCTGAACTTCCGTATCGGAGAGACCTGACCCATGGATATTAAAATTCTCAAGGAAATTACCAAGTTGATGCGTGAGAACGATCTCACCGAGATCGAAGTCGAGTCGGCTGATCTCAAGGTCAAATTGAAAAAGGGCGGCGTCGTGACGATGGTCGCGTCTAGCCCAGTGATGGCTGCGCCACTTGCTCAGGCGCATGCACCGGCCCCAGCCGCGCCTGCGGTCGATGAATTTGCCAATTGTAAGAAAGTCATCTCGCCCATCCCTGGCACGGTGTACTTGAAACCGAATCCAGATGCGGCTGACTTCGTTGCCAATGGCACGCAGGTCGACGAGAACAAAGTGGTGTGCTTGATCGAAGCCATGAAGGTGTTCAACGAAATCAAACCCGACGGCGGCGTGAAGGGCCAGATCAAGAAGATCTGCGTCGTTGAAGGCCAAGCCGTTGAATACGGAACCGTCCTATTCTTGGTTGGCTGATGGAGAGTTCCCGGTCGTCCGGCATGTCGGACGTCATGGGAACTTCCTGCTCCGCGCCACCATTTGGTCGAGCGCATAATCGTACCGGACTTCCGGTTACCCGGACTTCCGGACTTCCGGACAGATGAAGCCATATGTTTAAACGTATCCTGATCGCGAACCGTGGCGAAATCGCCATGCGTATTATTCGTACCTGCCGACGCATGGGAATTGAAACCTGTGTCGTCCATTCGACGGTCGACAAAGAATCGCTGCCGGTGCGCATGGCTGACGTCTCGATCTGCATTGGGCCTGGTCCGGCCAAGCAGAGCTACCTCAACATTAACAATATCATCGCTGCGGCAGAATTGGCGGACGTCGACGCCATTCATCCGGGCTTCGGATTCCTCTCAGAAAACAGCCACTTCGCCCAGGTGGTGCGTGATTGTAAAATCGAATTCATCGGTCCACTGTCGTCGTCGATGGAAGCCCTCGGCAACAAAGCCAAGGCCAAGGCCCTCGCTCATGCCAGCGGCGTACCAACCATTCCTGGTTCAACCGGACCAGTGAAATCGCAAGAAGAAGCCATCGCGGTTGCGCGAAAAATCGGCTACCCAGTGATGATCAAAGCGACCAATGGCGGCGGCGGACGCGGCATGCGCATCGCCCACAATGACGCCAGTTTGGTCAGTGGTTTAATTTCGGCTCAGCGCGAAGCCGAAGCGGCTTTTGGCAACGCTGATTGCATCATCGAAGCGTACGTTCAACGCGCACGTCACATCGAAATTCAAATCATTGGCGATCAACACGGCAACGTGGTGGCGCTTGGCGAACGCGACTGTTCGACCCAACGTCGTCATCAAAAATTGGTCGAAGAATCCCCCAGCCCGGTGATCACCGAAGCCACGCGCAAAGCGATGTGCGCCGACGCGGTGAAACTCGCCAAAGCAGCGGGTTATTACAATGCTGGCACCGTTGAATTCATTTACGACCTTGACCGCAAGGCTTACTTCTTTTTGGAAATG
>JANMYZ010000435.1:0-16047 GCA_031382605.1 Planctomycetota bacterium
GCACATAGGAGGCGCAGAGGATACGATAGACCTCGCCACGGGTGATTTTGACTTTGTGCCCAGGGTCAAGCAGGCGCGGATCGCGTTCTGCTTTGTGCAGCGTGCGCACGGCAAAAAAAAGTGGCGTCAGGCAGAACAAGCGGATGCGGTAGGCACTGCGAGGAAGGCTGGTGCAGTATTCGAGCGCATCTCGCAGGTGATGTTTTGCCTTGGCGATCAGCAACTGCATCACCAGCTCAGACTGGCGGGTGCAGTCTGGAGCAAGCAGCGCTTCCGGCGTGGTTCCTGCGCGGTGGCAAAGTTGGCGCGGGACAAAGCTCCATCCGCGTTGGCGGTCATCAGCAACGTCTTTGATAATGTTGGTCAGCTGCAAACCCAGGCCGAAGCTGGTCGACAGTGCTTTCAGTCGATCGTAATGGCGCTGGGTCAGGCGCGGATGGTGTAGGTGAAATAATTCGGTCAGCAGGTGGCCGACGGTTCCGGCCACGTAGTAACAATAACGATCGAGTTCTTCAATGCTCGCAAGCGCTTCGAGGTGATCCGGCCGCGCGCGGGCATGGATGCGCGCGAATTCGGCCATGCCATCGCACATTTCTTGCACCCATGGGCGAATGGCTTGGCGTTGATCAGAATCAAGCCGACGAAATTCGCGTAGCGTGATATCGGCCCGAGCGGTCAGCTGTTCATCGTTGGTACGTTCACCGGCGAAAGCCTGCGCTAGCGGATCGGCGTTGGGGCCGCCTTCGTCCAGGCAGCGACGAAAATGCGCGAGTAACCGTTCTTTGTCGGCGACGTTGAGGTCGGCGGTGTCTTCGATGGTGTCGGCAATACGACACAACAAATAGGCGATAAGAACGGCTTTTTCGACCTTCGGTGGCAACAAGCGAATGCAGGCAGCAAAGGTGCGCGAAACTTTTGGCAGCATGGTGCTGCAATAGTGCTGATCATCGCCGTCGATCATTTGGTCGCACTTTCTGGCGGCCAAAGTATATCGCCACCGACCATGCGAATTTGCTGGAGCCGTAATTCCAAGCCGCCGTTTTGTGGTTGGCTGCGGTAAACGATGCCGTCGTGATCACACCACAACAGCGACATCAGGCGGGCATCGACGTGCATTTCGACTTTCAGTAACGTGCGTTCGCCAGCGGCAGTGGCGCATTTTTCCTCGGCGATGGCGGTGAAGACCGCGGTGGTAGCCCCGAGTTTCATTTTGGCATAATCTGGAGTCAGCAAGCGCGTCGTAAATCGATCGCCAGCGATCAGGCCGGGCGGCAGATTCAGCGCCAGATCGCTGCCTTGGCCCGCGTCCGCGCCGATTTCGGGCAGATGAAAGGGGGTTGGTCCGGCGCTCTCCAGCGAATAGGTGCCATGAAGGCCATCGGCTTTCACCGTACCGTCAGCGGTTACTGACATTCCGAAGGCCGAACCGCTGGCGGTGAGCGACAGCAGACGTTGTTGGGCGTCGATTAATTCAGTTAATTGAAGTCGAACGCTGCGACTAGGTTGCTCACGCATCTGCGGCAGCAGCGCCAGTCCAGGAGCTAGATGATTGAGGTCATCAATGCGCAGTTCGGTTTCCAGTTCGAAGCCTTGCTCGACGCGCAAAAAACTCATTCGGCAGGTGCCTAAGCGCCCAGCCATATTTTGGCGGGTGAGATCAAAGAGGAATTCTCGACCGACATTCACCGATAATATGGTCGCGGCAGATTCACGTTGCGTCAGCCCGAGGCCTGGCGCGGTATGGTGGATGACGTGGGGAATAAACAGGCCCAGCCAGCCGACCACCAATGCAAGCCGAACGATGATGCCGATGGTCATAGGTACGTCAGCGGGCCTGGAAACCGGCAGGTAATTGAGGGTTTTGCGCTGATTCCCCGGTACCGCCAAGGGTCATCGAAAAACCGATGCCGAAGCGACGATCGTAAATCATTCCTTCATTGTTGCGCACCAGTTCATAGGTCAGCGACAAATCACCATCGACCATACGTCGGGTAAGTTGAATCATCCATTGATCGATTCCTGCGCCATGTGGTCGGAACGTCGTATCGCCGTCAAAGCGATAGCGATTGGCAATGGCGGTTATGCCTGGGCGATGTTGCCACTCCACCGGAGTCGTTGTTGTTTCGGGAATGAGCGAGCCTGCGTAACGCAACGCCATCCAGCGTGACGTGACCCACGAAGATCCAAAATCGAAGGATTCCCATTCTTTGCGCTGAGCGTCATAAACAAAACTGCCGGTGAGCATTACCGTGGCGATGGGCGAGCCTTGAAGTGAGCCGGTGACATCGACTAATGCGGTACTGGCGCTTTGCTCTGCGCCAAAAGCATCGGTGTAGAGGCGGTCCTCATCGCGCATGCCCCAGCGCGCAACGGCAGTGGCGTTAAACAATGAGCGACTGCGGTTGATGCTGGTATCAAAACCGGTGGTCAGCAGGTGACGATTTTCATCAAGTTCGTCACGGGAATCGCCGAAGTTCCACGGCGACAGCACGTCGCCTTGTCCTTCTTGATACATTTCAACGCCGACGCGGGGCGTGAAGGTATGGGTAAGGCCATCGCCTAAGTCGCCGATAAAACGCGTGCGGATACCACCCGTGATGACGGGCACGACGCGCATTTCGTCCGCGACATCGACTCCGCCGAAACGGGCGTTTTGGTAAATCAAACCGTTCACGCCGCCACCGATATCGACGCCAAGCGGCCCGAACCATTGCATGGCTGAAGCGGTGCCGTCATACGAGGTGCGCACGGCAGCATCATCGGTGATGGATTTCTCAAGACTTTCAGTCCAACCGTTGCCGCCGATGTGTAGTGGTCCGTGCAGGTGAAAGCGCGGCAATTGTACCTGCACGCCCCACAGGCGATCGGTAATCAATTGATCAGGGTGCGCCCGGCGTTCGGTGTCGAGGGTGACCGTGCCCAGGCTAGTGCCCCACGTGCCGGTGACGCCGCGCCGGGCAAAAGGCCGATGTTCCAAATCATTGCGTAGATAATCGGCTCGAAAGCGCTCATCCCACGGCCGCGCGGGATCTCCTAGGAATGGTGGATCGGCATCCGGTAGCTGAACCCAACGACCATACAGCGCGCCGCCTAAGCCATGTAATTGTTGTTCGACATCAAATACTGACGCCTCGCGGGTGGCGACATTTTGCCGTTCATCAGGTCCACCCATGACGATTTCATGCGGACTGGTGAACCAAGTAATTTGTCCTTTACCGAGCGCGTGGTTTTCCCACGCCGCATGCGCGCCCCAGGGTTCGCCGGTGCGGGAATACAGATCTCCACGAGCTTCGATGCGCGGATGCCAACCAAGAATCTCACCTAAACTGGTGCCAACCCAGGCCCGGGCATAGTAGCCTAAACGCCTTGTTTTTCCGCCTTCGTAACGGGTCCACGGATAATCGTAATAAAAGTCGCGATAAAGATACGGCAGCCACATTACCGGCACACCACCCGCGCGAACGGTGGCGCTGATCATTTCAATGCCTTCAACTTGGCGCTCGAATCCGCTGCGATCGTGCGCTGGTTTGTCGCGCAGATACACCCGCGCCGAACTGGCGCCAAGGCTGACGACACCGCCGTAGCCGGCGATCGCTCGGATGCCTTCAAAGTGCAATACTTTGCGGTCCAGGTGCACCCGCTCAGCAGTGATGGTGATGCGTCGTCCGGCATGTTCGATGAAGGCTTCGACCTCAAAGGCGTCACCGCTTTGGGCCTGTGGATGCAGTCCCAGGCGTGCGGCATGCAGGCGAACTCCTGGCATGACCATGACGACTTGACCAGTGGCGTAGAGGTCATCGTGCTTGTCGTCGTAACGCAGTGCGTCACCGATCAGCACTTTGTCGCCCATGCGCACAACGAATCCGCGCGGAGCGATTTTTATTCCGTCGACGCCCATTTCTAAACTGGGCGCTTCGACGTGAACTTTGGTATCAAGCGCAAACGGAATCTTGGTGCTCTCAACCGCCGCGAGGTGGGCAAGAGCACCGACCAGCGGGAGACAGACAGAAAGAGAGGTGCGACGAGCGATAGTCATGAGAGCGTCGGCATGCTGCGTCACCGATGCCAGGAGGCTAGTGGGCGACCTGTACGCGTTACGCGCAACGATGGTCGATCAGTGCGGAGTGCGACGGCGACCAGGATTTCATCCAAGCGGATACTGCTCCAGATCTGCCGTGGTCAGCGTGCCCTTCAGTTCGCGCGACTTCAATTCACGCGCCGCTGCGCGAGTCAACGGACCAACTCGGCGTCCCAGCAAGGTAATATAAAACGTCCGTTCCTGGCTGTCAGTCCCAGGGGTAGGCGCCGCGCTGACGTTGTTCGGCGCTGCGACAGGGAGAGACGCTGGTGCGGTAAAATTATCCGATTCGTGCGCGCGCGTGCCCATATTGTCGTGGTCGGCGTCCAGCGAAGCCTGATCGGCACGAAACACCGCCGTTGGGCGGCGCGTTTCGATCGTCTTGGGGGGCCGGGTTTTGGCGACGGGGGCGCTTTGCGCAGTCGAATGAGGAATTAGCGCATCCGTTTTGGTGAAAGCATCGGAATTGGGCTCAGGCTCCCAATCACGACCAGATCCGCGATTCGCATCATTTTTACCAGCAGCATTGTTCGGTCCATCCGGAAGCGTTTCTTGCTCCAAACTCCGGCTTGGATCAAAATCGGGTGCGGTCGTTTCGGTGTGGTCGTGATGAATCGCCTCAGCGTCATGCGTTGCTGGTCGGCTCGACTTGGCGAGTACCGGAGCAACCCCGTCATGAGCGGGATCGACGATCTCGGCGACGGTCAAACGAGTTTGCCCAGCTTCAATCACAGAACCGGCATAAAGCGGAGCATTCCCGACGATCTGCACGCCATCCAAAGTACAGCCGTTGGTGCTCATCAAATCCACCGCCTGCCAACGATTATCGCTGAATTCGACGGCGCAATGTTTGCGACTAAGCTTGAGGTCAAGAACCCGCACCTCACACGTTGACCCACGACCAACATGGTAACGCCGACCCGGTTTCAGGTAGTAAGAGTCGACTTCGCCATCAGGACGTTGGTGCTGCAATTGCAGAATCATAACATGGCTCCATCAAGGAAGCGCGCACGATGGAACGCCAACAATAGCTGGCAAGGATGAAGACGCCGGCTTAGCGCCCGGTGCGGGGTGCGGGCCGGGAGGGTCGAGCGCCGGCTCGACCGCACATCACGGAAATCGCCAGCAATGAGATAATCCTCACGCTTGGAGCGTTCATCGACTCGATGGTTGTGCAGAAGCCATGGTCGAGCTGGTGCTCAACCCTCCCGGCGGCGATCTCATAGAAGACCGATGTGCGTATCTTGACACGCCGTCTGTTCCCGATTGATGTCATGCCGGATGATTCAGCAGAGCCTGTGCCTGTTCGAGGCGATAATGATTCACCAACGGGCAATGCCTGAAGGATGCCGCTATGCCATTAGCCCTTGCCATTGATCACGAACGTCTGGCCAGCCTCTGTCGCCAGTACCACGTCGCGAAACTGGAATTGTTTGGTTCACGTGCCAAGGGCACGGCGCGGCCTGACAGTGATGTGGATTTACTGGTGACGTTTGAAGAGGGAAAGACTCCTGGGCTGGCCTTCGTCGCGTTCGCAGAAGCCTTGGAAGAAGTTTTTGGCCGCGAAGTGGACCTTCTCACACGAGACTGTGTAGAAAAGGATTTCAACCCATATCGCCGTGAAGGCATCTTAGCGACAACTGAGCCACTCTATGCCGCTTGATGCCACGGATAAAACACGACTCGCTGACATGTTGCACTACGCCGGTATTGCACAGCGAATTGTTGCTGACCGAACGTGGGAAACTTTCGAGGCTGATGAAACCGTCAAGCTCGCGGCAGTGCGGTGCGTTGAAGTGATCGGAGAAGCCGGGCATCAAGTGTCAGTAGAAGTTCAACGGTCAATGCCCACCGTCCCTTGGCATCTGATGTGGAATATGCGTAATCGCTTGATTCACGATTACGGTAACACGGACTTCCGTATTGTTTACAGGGTTATCCTCGAATCCCTGCCGAGCCTCATCGCGACCATATCCCATTTTCTTGCTCAACAGGGAAACACGCCCTAACTAGTAAGGCGACTCGCTGGCTGACAAACCGTTTGCCGCTCATAGCGTTTTCGGGGTGAAGCAATCCATTCGTTATTCATTGCCTGCCACGCACCGCGCTCATGTGAATGCTGACGTGCCGTGGCGTAATCCTTCGTCTCAATGCTTCTCAAATGCCAATATTACAGTTCCTTCTTTACTGTCACATCCACGCTAAGAAAAAGCGACATGAATCATCCCTGTGTTTCCGAAAAAGAATACGAGAAAAAGCGCTCAGTCGCTGATCTATTTGAGTGGATTGAGTGTTACAGGAATACTATAGAGGGAAGTAGGGAGTTAAGAAATGAATCAATACAAAGGAGAGAAAAAATTAGTAGAAGAATTTACGAAGAGGCTCATCCAATTTATCATTATTGCAAACGTACAAATGTCCCTCTTTCTTTCATCGTCAAACTTCACGCGGGAAATCAGAACTTTGACGGAACTCTTGAGTCAACTGATGGAAGCCTCGAATATTTAGAGGTAACGCAAGCGCTAGATAATAAAGACAATCTAAGAAGGGAAACTCTTGTGGAAACCGGATGCTGTAGCTTATCAACGCTAATGAGCTACGCGGATATGACGGGTCTTTTAGCTGAAAGGGCAAATGCAATCATCAATAGGAAAGAAGGGAAGTCATATCCCATGAACACCACATTAATTTTGGCACTTGATGACAACTTTATTCTTGATGCCCAAGAAATTTTTTTAGCGATTACAAATAGCCTTTCGTTTAACTGGAATAAATCTACTTTTACGCGAGTTTTTGTTTGTAGTCATAATGGTAATTTATTCAAATTGATTCTTCGACCTATTTGATCTCCTCTCTGCCAATGAGGTGAGGGCAGATCCAATAAAAGGTCAGTGCGCCGGGCCGACCGGCCAGGAGTCGGGGATGCAAGAGCGCCACGTTGAAGACGTCGCGAATCACCACGACCCCGAGCCATGCGGTGGGTGCCGTGAGGTGCGCGCGCTGAAGCGTTGACAGGGGGAAACGCACACAGCGTGTTTTCGGTTTACGGGAACTGCTACGGTGGCAAAATGAACCACCCCCCTTGCTCTCTCGGACAGCCTCAAATTCGCTGGTTGACGAAGTTCCTTTTTTCAATGTATACCATTTCGCAAATTCCGAATCACAGCCCCTGAGCTAGGGGAAGAATGTCACCGCCAAGTGCGTTCTGGTGTTTCGATGATGCGATAATGAGGGGTTTGGTGTTAGAGGATCGACGACTAAAACAACTGAACGGCAACCACCTCGACTCTGCATTATTGCGCTGTCAAAGTACAGAATCTGCTCTGCACCAGGCCCCCGCAACGCCGACTGCAGAGGAACCTGAAGGTCGTCAATCTCAGATCTCAGTCGCGCTCGTCGAAGCCAACGCTCGGATCATTCGCGTCCTAGAGGCTGAGCATTCTTTGGTAAGGGAATCGCCCACTTGGCCAGCTACTGGCGCGGGAATTCTAGCGGTCGTGGTGGGGTTATTAGTTTTAGTCGGGTGGTGGTGCGACATCCGCCAGATTACCCAGATTCTGCCTTCGTTGGCTCACATGAAGGCCAACACGGCGTTGCTGCTCCTTTGCTCGGGACTCGCTTTGATCGGTCAGACCTGGGCACTCCCACGATTTGCCGGTGTTGCCCGATGTTTCGCAATCCTTGTCGCGCTCGGTGGTCTGGCTTCGCTGGTTGAGCATTTCTTCGGCGTCGACCTTGGCATCGATCAGCTGCTGATCACCGATGATCTGAGCGACCCACTGACTACCGTGCCTGGGCGCATGGCAATGCTCACTGCGGTCTGTTTTATTTTGCTCGGTTTAGCCCTGGCCTCGTGGTCAGTCGCGCGAACCGTTTTTTCCCACGCCTGTGCGCTGATGTGCGCCCTGCTCGCTTTTCTCAATCTTCTCGGACATCTTTATGGCGCGCACGGCCTCGACGCCCATCCGCTGTTTTCGACCGTGGCTATTCATACCGCCGCTACTTTGTTGGTCCTGGCCATCGGTATGCTCTCATTGCGAATCGGAGATGGGCCGCTCGCACCGCTGATCAGCAGCGGAACGGACGGCATTACGTTACGGCGGTTGTTGCCGGTGTTGATCCTGGCGCCCGTCATCGTCGGGTGGATTCGTTTGTCGGCGCAGCGTGCCGGCTTGTTCGGTACTGAATTCGGCGTCGGCGTGCTGACGGTGACCAACATTACTATCGCCGTGTTGGCGGTGTGGGCGACCGCCAAATCGCTGCGTAGAAGTGCTGATGGCAGGAAACAGGTCGAACGGGAACGCAACGCATTACTCGACCATATTCGCGATCATGCCGCTGACTTGGAACAACGCGTTGGTGAACGAACCCGAAGTCTAGAAAAAGCCAATGCTGAACTGAGCAGACAGATCGCGGCCAGGGCAGCGGCCCAGGACGCGCTTCAGGTGAGCGAGGAGCGCTTTGCCTTGGCGGTGGCGGGAACCAGAGACGGGCTGTGGGACTGGCACATCGCTCAGGGAGCTGTCCTCTTTATGGACCGCGCTCGCGAAATCATCGGATCCACCAGTAAAAATCGCTGTAATGACCTTGACACCTTTACCGACTGGATCCATCCGGCGGATCGCTCCCAGGTTCAATCTGCCATCGCTGCGCACCTGGCCGACCACGGTCCTCTGGAAGCTGAATGCCGGCTCCCGGCGACGTGCAGCCAAGGCGAACGTTGGATCCGAATCTGCGGTCAAGCGGTGTGGGATGTTAGCGGACGTGCGGTGCGCATGGTCGGCTCTTTCAGCGACATTTCGCTGCGCAAAGAATTTGAGCAAGCACTGCGCACCAGCGAGGAACGTTTCCGGCTTTTGTGCTCCATGGCGCCGGTGGGCATCTTCGTGACGAACGCTGATCGTGGATGCAATTACACCAATCCTACCTGGCAAGAAACCACGGGATTCACTGAGCGCCAAGCACTCGGCGAGGGATGGGCCAGCGCCATCCATCCTGACGACCGGTCGGAAGTATTGTCCTCCTGGATGGGTATGGCGGTGAATGAGACCGCCTGTTCGCGTGAATTCCGCTGGCTGCGTCCAGATGGCAGCGCGCGCTGGACCTTGGCCAGCACGATCGCGTTGCGCAAGCCGGATGGCTTGGTCATCGGCCATGTCTGTACCAGCCTCGACATCAGTGATCGTCGTCGCGCTGAGGATGAGCTGCAGCGGGCCAAGGACCAAGCTGAGGCCGCGACTCGCACAAAAAGCGAATTTCTTGCGGCGATGAGTCATGAGATCCGGACGCCCATGAATGGCGTGATCGGCATGACCGGACTGCTGCTGGGCACTGAGCTCTCGCCGATGCAGCGCGACTACGCCGAAACGGCGGGGAATTCCGCTGAATCATTGCTTGGCATCATCAACGACATCCTCGACTTTTCGAAGATCGAAGCTGGGCGCATGGAACTCGAAGCGGTCACGTTTAATCCGCGGGCCATCATTGAGGAGTGCGTTGATCTGCTGGCGACCAAAGCCCAGGCCAAAGGGCTAGAGATCGCCAGCCAAGTCGCTGCTGACGTGCCGGATCTCGTCGAGGGCGACCCAGGTCGCTTGCGCCAGGTGATCGTTAATTTGGTGGGTAACGCCGTCAAGTTCACGGATCACGGCGAGGTGGTGGTGCGCCTGCGCTTGGCTCCAGTTGAACATCCTGAAAGCGAAAACGTTCTCGAAGTGTTGGTCTCTGACACCGGCATTGGGATGACGTCGGAACTTCAGCAGCGCTTGTTTCAGGCCTTCTGCCAAGCTGATGCTTCCACCGCTCGTCAATTCGGCGGCACTGGACTTGGTCTGGCAATCAGTCAACGGCTGTGCCACCTGATGGGTGGGGAAATCAGCGTCGAGAGCAGCCCAGGCCAGGGCAGTACCTTCATCGCCCGCGCTCGCTGTCGGCGCTGTGATCAGGCGGCAAGACCAGCTCCAGCGCTGTCGTTGAACGGCCAGCGGATTTTGTGCGTTGACGATCGCCCGACCAATCTCGCCATCGTGAGTCATCACATCCGCCAATGGGGCGGATCTTGCGAAGAGCTTCAGGATGCGACCTTGGCCATGGACATCATCGCCCAGGCGGACCGCGATGGTCATCCGTTTCATCTGGTTGTTCTCGCGCGCAACATGCCCGGATTGGATGGCCTGGCGCTCGCCCGAAACATCCGCGCGATCTACCCCGTTCAGCGGTTGGCGCTCGCCATTCTTACGGCCATCGTCGAGCGGCCCGACCCACGTCAGATGCAGGCTTTGGGGATTGCTACGCATCTCACCAAACCGGTGCGTGAGGTGCCTCTGCGCGCAGCGCTCGAACGTGCTCTGGGGCTGGTCAGCAATCTCGAAGCCGCCAAGGCTGAAGTCCCCATAATCACCCTGTCTGGGCGAGTTCTGGTGGTCGAAGACAACGTGGTGAATTCGCGCATCGCTGTGCTGCTCTGCGATAAATTGGGTCTTCGGGCCGACGTTGCCGTTAATGGCGCGGAAGCGGTCGCGGCGCTGAATCTGATCCCTTATGATCTGGTGCTGATGGATTGCTTGATGCCGGAGATGGATGGCTGGGTGGCCACCCGCGCCATCCGCCGCCGTGAACAGCGCGATGGTGGGCATGTGCCGATCATCGCGCTTACCGCGAACGCTCTGGCGGGCGAGCGCGAACGTTGTCTGGCCGCTGGCATGGACGATCACCTGACCAAGCCGATGCGCGCTGATCATCTGACCACGCTCCTGTGCCGCTGGCTGCAACCTGAGCCCGGCGTCACGCTGGCCCATATCACCCGTGATGAGGTCGCAGAGACCAGCGAACTACCGCTGATGGATTCAGCGTCCGCCAGTGCAGACCCGCTCGATGCCAATGAGTTCGCCTGCTTTATTGACGAAGTAGGATACCAAAAAGCCGGTCCCATTATTACACTTTTTTTACGCACTATTCCAGACTACCTCTGGTCGCTGGAAACTGCGGTGCGGGATCGCGATGTGATCGCCGTGCGTAACGACACGCATCAGTTGACGGGAGCCTGCGCTTCTTTGGCGCTGCGTGGGACCACCGCAGCATGCACCACGCTCAGCCAGCAAGCCCGCACTAGTTCATGGTCCGAGGCAGAGCACGGATTTAGTTCACTCGCCGCACTCATTACTCTCGGCAGCGCTCGGATCAGTGGTGAATATGCAGCATTGGCTGCCCAATCACGACGCCGTACGACCCGCTCATCACCACGGAAAAACGACCCATGACTATGCCGCAACCCGCCATCATGATCATCGACGATGAAGCCATCGCGCTGGAAGCCATGGCGGGCCGCCTGACTCATCATGGAATGTATCGGCCGATCACTTGCGCTGATCCCCGCTGCGCGTTGGCCATGTTGGCGCAGGAGCGGCCAGCGGCGGTGGTGCTCGATCTGCATATGCCACATGTCGCTGGCGAAAAACTGCTCGCCCTCATCAACCACGATTATCCCGAGATCCCGGTCATCGTCGTCACCACCTCCTCTGATGTCGAGACGGCGGTGCGGTTAGTTCAAAATGGAGCGCTCGATTATCTGCTCAAGCCAGTTCGGCTAGAACGTCTCCTGCCAGTGTTGGATCTGGCCATGCAGGTGTCGCGCCTGCGCCGCCCCGTCGCTGACGACATGGCTGAGCAGCTCGACCATCCCGAGCACTTTCGCGCCATCATTACCGCCAATCCAGAGATGCGCTGCCTCTTCCGCTACATCGAAGCGGTTTCACCGTCATCCAGCCCGGTGCTGGTCACTGGCGAAACCGGCACCGGCAAAGAACTCGTCGCCCGCGCGGTCCACGCGCTCAGCGGCCGCACCGGCGAACTGGTGGTCTGCAATGTTGGCGGGCTCGATGACACGTTGTTTGCCGATACTTTGTTTGGCCACCGCAAGGGCGCTTTTACTGGCGCTCATGAAGTGCGCCGTGGACTGGTGGAGCGGGCTGCCGATGGAACGCTGTTTCTTGATGAAATCGGCGATCTGTCGCCAGCATCGCAGGTCAAGTTGTTGCGCCTGCTGCAAGGCGGCGACTACTTGCCGGTCGGCGCTGACCGCAGTGAACAAGCCCGCGTACGCGTCGTCACTGCCACCAGTGTTGACCTCGAAATGCGGGTCGACGAAGGCCGCTTTCGTCGCGATCTTTATTACCGCTTGGGTGGACATCGTGTGCATCTGCCAGCGCTACGGGAACGCCGCGAGGACATCCCGGCATTGATCAGGCACTTTGTGGCGATTTCTGCCCATGCGTTGGATTGCGTTGCGCCCACCATTCCTCGACGCGTTCTTGACCTGGTCTCGGCCCACTCTTTTCCAGGCAATATTCGCGAACTGCAGGCGGCTGTTCACGATGCCGTGGCGCGTCGCCATGAAGGCCAACTCAGCCTTGATCCGTTTCAGCGTCAGCCGACCAGCCGACTGAGTCGTCAGCGTTCGACGACCGCCCTGGGCATCACCTTTCCCGCTGATTTGCCCTCAATGGATCAGACGCTCGACCAATTGGTGGATGAAGCGCTGTGCCGCAGCGATGGCAACCAGGCCGCCGCAGCACGCCTGCTTGGCGTGACTCGTCAGGCGATGAGCCAGCGGGTGAAAGCCCGCGAACGCCTCGCAGCAGTACGCTGATTTCGGTCAACCTAAAAAACGCAGTAGAGAGAGCTTTTTCTCGCAAAGACGCCAAGAGCGCAAAGGACTTATAGAAAGCCAAGATTCACCCGTTTGGTGAAGACACAAATCATACGCATTTTGTTCAAACTCTTGTTTTTCCTTAGCGTCTTTGCGTCTTCGCGGTGGAAGTTTTATTCCAACTGCGTTTTTTAGGGTCAAGCGAGCTTGACCCGGCAAACGCCGTTGACCGTATCTGCAACCCGTTGGCACCAATGTCTTTCGCGCGAGTGTCCTGAACTTTCGTCAATCTCGCTTGTCCGCCCCACAAGCGCCCTATCGCTCTAACCCCTTGTCAATTCAGAGCGCGGTCGTGCCCAATCGGTTGGCACGACGGATGCCATAGGGAAGTGATCGCCGGCCTCAATCGCCGATCTCACCGTCAACCTATCCGCATCAGCGAGGACACCGCCGTGCTCACTATCATGACTCCCTTCCTTCGTCGCTTTTGCTGCACCGCCACGCTGATGGCGGGCATGACTGGGATGGTGGCGCAGGCTTCCGACGTGGTGGGCGTCACTGCGGTGCCGAATATTGGTGCTTACAACGCCGGCCAGGTGGTAACCATTCAAGTGACTTTTGGCGCAGCGGTCGTGGTCACGGGAACCCCGCGATTGCTGCTGAACACTGGTGCATACGCCAACTATGTCCTGGGCTCTGGCACTTCCGTGCTGGTGTTTCAGTACACCGTACTTGCGGGCAACAACACCGCCGACCTGGACTACTCGTCCACCACCGCGCTCGATCTCAACGGTGGATCCATTGCCATTCCTCTGGTCGGCGCGGCTGATGCGACGCTGCCTGCACCGGGAGCGCTCACCTCGCTCGGCGGCAGCAGCGCGCTGTTGATTGATACCATCGATCCGCTGGTGGACACCATCGCCCGCGTCGGCAGCGCGACTCTCAACGGCGTGGTGGTGCAATTCAGCGTAACGTTTACCGAGCCGATCCAACCGCTCACGATCGATGGCGGAGATTTCCAGGTCAACACGAGTGGCGGCATTCTCGGCACTCCGCTGGTGGCAGTGGTCGGAACCGGCGCTGGCCCGTACACCGTCACGGTCAGCGCTTTTACTGGCGAAGGTATGGTCGGCCTGACGTTGGTGGACAACCAATCGATCCTTGATTTGGCGGGCAATCCGCTTGGTGGGGCGGGAGTGCAGAGCGTCGTGGGACCCACATTTACCATCGATCTCACGGCGCCACTCAGCGCGCCATCCGCGCCCGTTCTGAGTTCTGGTTCTGACACTGGTGCTTTCAACAACGACGGCATTACCGGCGATACCACTCCTACTTTTACCGGCACCGGCGCTGAAGCGGCTAGCACGGTCCACCTTTTCGCCAGTGGAGCTGAAGTCGCCACGGCCACTGCGGCCGGCGATGGCAGTTGGATGGCGACCAGTGCGGCGCTGACGGACGGTACTTACCTGATCACCGCCACGTCAGTGGATGGAGCTCTAAATAGTTCTCCCATCTCTTCGGCTTCCACGCTGGTCATCGATACCAGTCTGCCAACCACCCCAGGCATTCCGGCCACGGTGGGGACGATCAGCCCGGCCAATGTGATTTTCACCTGGGCGCCAGCCACCGACATCGGCGGCTCTGGTGTGGTCAGCTATCATCTTCAAGTCGGTACCACGTCGGGTGGTAGTGAGGTGTTCGATGGCAGTGTGGGGGCTGTACTGACGGCGGCAGTCAGCGGGGGCGATGGCCAGACGCTGTACGGTCGCGTGCGGGCTAGCGATGCCGCTGGCAATGTTGGCCCCTACTCCGCACCAAGTATCGGCGTCACCGTCGATGCCGTGCCGCCCGGCGTGCTGAGCATCAACCGCGCGCTGGCCAATCCGCTGGTGGGCAGCACGGCCTCTTATCTGGTGGTGTTTAGCGAACCGGTAAGCGGGGTCACGACGGCTGATTTTTCACTCGCTAGTACGGGTCTCACTGGCGCTTCGATTACCAGTGTCGTGCAACTGACTCCTGCCACTTACAGCGTGAGCGTGAATGCAGGAAGCGGAGCGGGCACCTTAGGGCTCAACCTCGTCGATGACGATTCCATCATCGATTTGGTGGGCAATGCGCTTGGTGGAACTGGGGTCGGCAACGGAAACAGCAGCGGTCAACTGTACGCCATTGATCTGCTCGCACCGGTGGTTACCGGGCTGGCTGCGGTAAGCGCCGACGGCGCGTACCGGGCCGGACAGGACGTGACCATCGCGGTGCAGTTCACTGAACCACTGACGGTCGACACCAACGGCGGCACCACCCCGCCGCGTCTGGCGCTCGATCTGGGGGGCGGAGCGGTTCGCTATGCCACCTACGTCAGCGGCAGCGGCAGCTCCACTTTGGCTTTTACTTATACGATCCAGGCCGCTGACAGCACTGCCGATCTTGAGAGCACCGGCAGCACCGCCTTGGAAGCAAATGGCGCGCTCATGACGGATGCCAGCGGCAATCTTGCTGGGCTAACGCTGCCACTGCCTGGGGGTAGCGGTTCATTGGCCGCAACCAGCGCCATCGTCATTGACACCAGCCTGCCAATCGCGCCCGCGTCTTTAAGTGGTGGCAGCATTCTGACCACTAACGCGACGGTCACTTTTACTTGGCCAGCAGGTGTCGATGTTGGCGCGGCAGGCGTAAATCATTATTTCGTTGAGATCGGCACGACGCCTGGGTCGAGTAATCTGTTCAGCGGCACCACTAGCGGATTGTCGCTGAGCCAGGTTGGCACTAACGGTCAGACCGTTTATGCCAGCGTGCGCACGGTCGATGCTGCCGGTAATCTCAGCTCGGCAGTGTCCAGTGCTGGAGTCACCATCGACACCCTGGCGCCGACCGTGGTGACGATCGCCCCCGTGGTCGCGGGTCCGACGAACGCCAGCACGATGACCACGGTGGTAACCTTCAGCGAAGCGGTAATTGGTGTCGACACTGGTGATTTCGCGCTGGTGACGAGCGGTCTTAGCGGTGCGGCGATCACCTCGGTGACGCCGACCGCGCTCGGAGTGTATGCGCTGACCATCGCCACCGGCAGCGGTTCGGGCAGCGTGCGTTTGGACCTGACCAATGACGGCTCGATCACCGATCTGGCTGGCAACGCCCTCGCTGGGGTTGCGCTTAATCAGAGCGTCACCGGAGTGACCACGATTATCGACCGTGGCACACCTACCATCACGGTCAGCGCAGGCGCGGCGACCAGCAATGCGACGCCCATCATCTTTACCATGACCACCTCCGAAGCGGTGAGCGGGCTTAATGCTTCGGCCTTGACGATTGGCAACGGCAC
>JANMYZ010000034.1:0-6049 GCA_031382605.1 Planctomycetota bacterium
GAGAAGTCTAACCACAGAGGGCACAGAGGGCACAGAGGGGACAGAGAAAAATCAAACTGCCTTTTACCTTTCTCTGTGCCCTCTGAGGTTAGCAGATTATTTCGCTTTGATTCAAGTCAGGCCGATCAGTGATATGGTCGGTTTATTTGGGCAGGGTGAAGAAAAACGTCGATCCAACATCCCATTGTGATTCAACCCAGATGCGTCCGCCGTGATGTTCAGCGATTTTTTTACACGTGGCTAAGCCGATACCACAGCCGTCGACGTGGCGATCGCTGTGAACACGTTGGAAAAGCTGAAAGATCTTACTGCAATTTTTTTCTTCCATCCCAATGCCGTTGTCGGCGAGAGCAAAAGTCCATTCGCTTTCAGACTCAACCACACTGACTTGGATGACGGGTAACCGCTGAGGGCTGCGGAATTTCATCGCGTTGCTCAAGAGGTTTTGAAACAACTGCGTCAGCTGTCCCTTATTAGCCTGAACGCGTGGCAACGCGCCTTCTACAATGGTCGCGTGCGATTCTTCAATCTTCATTTGGAGGTCACGAACGGCGTTTTTTAACGCGATTGAGCTATCGATATTTGAAAGATCGGTGACTTTGTGACCCAACTGGGAATAGGCGAGAATAGCTTTGATCATCACCGCCATGCGTTTTGCACCATCTTCAACAAAGCCAATATATTGTCGCGCCTTGTCGTCGAACAGCGGTTCGTATTTATGCTGCAGCAACGAAATATAACTGGTGATCATGCGCAGGGGTTCTTGCAAATCGTGCGAAGCAACGGCGGCGAATTGATCAAGTTCGTTGTTAGAGCGCTTCAGATCATTCGACACTTCTTGCAAAGCCTTACTCAGACGCGCTTGATCCGTGACATCCGCAATCACCAAAACAATACGTCCTGGCCCAGCATCACCGCCCTTCAGGCTGCGAGCATTAAGCAGCATGGTGCGGGTGCCGATGTGACGAAACGTATGGGTCACTTCAAAATCATCGAATACCGAATGATTGGGTAAGATATTTTCTAAAAGTCGACGAAGCTCTGGGATATTCCATTCCCCGTTGCCCATTTCATAGACCAATTGACCGATGGAGTCTTGACTGGTCACGTGGAAATCATCACAAAATGCTTGGTTCGCACTCTCAACGCGAAGCTTCGAGTCCAGCACCAACAGCGAGTGACGCATGCTTTCAACAATGGCAGAAGTGAATTCACCAGAGGTACGCAAGATCGACGAGGCCTTGCTCAGTTCATCATTAGCGGCGCGAAGCTCGTCATTGATGGTAACCAATTCTTCATTGCTCGATTCCACTTCTTCTTTAGCGGTCTGGAGTTCTTCGTTGGTACTGCGGAACTCTTCGGAGGTAGACTGTGATTCTTCTTCGGCCCCCGTCAGCTGTTCGGCCAGAGCATGATTCTGTTCAACCAAGGATTGGACATAAATTGAAGCTGCTGCTAGTTCATTGCGTAGTTGAATGAGTTCCCGTTGTTCTGGCGTCGACATGCTGGCCGTGGTCGCTGCCAATGTGCTGGCGCCGGGCAATGCGCTGACGCCCGGCAAGGCTGCTTGTTCTTGTTCTTGGAACAGCACCAAGAAAGACCGGTGATTGGTCGCCGGTAAGGTAATGGGAATGATTTCGAAAGCGATCTCACGAAAAGCATCTTCACGACGATGGGCAATATGCTCACGACGAACAGGCTGATTGAGTTGCTTGGCCTCGCTCAACGCTGCCCGCAGCGCTTCTGCGACACCAAATGGAACCATGGTCAAAAGGTTCAGACTGGCCTCGCCTTGAGCGGGCTCTAGGTATGGATAAGTACGCCCGCGATACTGGATAATTTCCATATTTTCGCTGATCAGTACGCCGGCAGGCACAAAGCGGCCAAGGACCAGTTTATCAGCCGCACGTTGGATGTCAGAAACAACAATGGCGACCGGCTGTGGTTGCGGGGGCATAGCTGGATCACCTGAACGTATGGGGGGGATGAGCGAAGACACCAGACTGCTGCGTGAGTTGATGGCGCGGTAAAGTCGATATTTTTCGTCAATGGTCTCGAAGAGATTCGCTGCGCGTCCAAGCGATTCGGAGGAACCCAGCAACAGAAATCCGCTTGGCTTCAATGACACATGGAAAGACTGAAACACGCGTCTCTGCAATACCGTTCCCAAGTAAATCAGTACATTCCGACAGCTAATCAGGTCAATGCGCGAAAATGGAATGTCCGCCGTAATATCATGTTTGGCAAACACACACAGATCACGAATGGTCTTGATGATGCGAAAACCATTGGCCTCTTTGGTGAAGTAACGCGCCAAGCGGTCCTGGGGTATTTCTTCGGCCAAGCTTTCTGGGTACCAACCAAGGCGGGCCTTAGCGAGCGCCCAGTCACTGATGTCGGTAGCGAAGATCTGTACCTGAGGACGCACCGGACCGTGAGCCAGATGCTCAATCAACTCAATCGCAATCGAGTACACTTCTTGCCCGGTGGAACATCCGACCACCCACAGGCGAAGCGGCAAGTCAGTCGCTCGATCTTTCATCAAGCCGGGAAATACCGCTGACTTGAGTAATTCAAAAACCGCTGGGTCGCGATAAAAGCTCGTCACATTGATCAGAATGTCTCTGGCCAAGGCGGTAATTTCATCGGGTTTTGCACTTAAGTAGTGAGCATACTCCGCCAAGGTGGATTGGTGGAGCATGGCCATTCGTCGCATGGTGCGACGAAGAATCGTGGTTGAACGATAGTGAGTAAAGTCGATCCCGGTTGCCGTATGCAGCAGGCCGATGATCAGCTCGTAGTGCGCGGGATCCTCTGGCGGTGGCAGCGGAAAAATTTCTTGCGCCGTATCCTTCCTGGGAGTCGTGTTCGACATGGGGACACTAGGCGGAATACGTGGAAAACCGAAACGCGATATCTTGCCCAATTGTTTGGCAATCTCAGTCGCCGTCAGCACGAAGTCGATATGGCCATGGCCAATGGCATTCAGCGGCATCCCTGCATGTTCCGCTGATTCGTCTTGAGCGAAGGTGATTCCTCCGGCGGCCTTGATCGCCGCAATGCCTAAAGTTCCATCCGTACCCGTTCCAGACAAGATGACACCGATAGCATTTGCTGGTTGGTCGGCAGCAAGCGAGCGCAGGAAATGGTCAATGCTGAACGTGGGTCGTGACGCAGGGTCGCGCACCGATAGTCGCAAGATTCCCCGCTCAATGCGCAGGTTGGTATTGGGCGTAATCACAAACACGTGATTGGGACGCACCACACCACCATCGACCGCTTCGTCGACCGGAAGTTTCGTCGACCGCCGCAGCAAGGTAACGAGGTGGCTCTCTTGCATGGGATCCAAATGCTGGATCACCACGAATGCCATACCCGTATCGGTGCCGACTTCAGCGAGCAAAGTGCTGACAGCTTTGAGGCCGCCTGCCGAGGCGCCAATTCCGACGATGGGAAAAATCGAAGTGGCCGCTTCTGCATTGGCCTGCGCAACCGGAGATAGGTCAGCCTCTGCGGGAGCGTGACCAACCGGCAGACTGACAGCGCTGGAATTAACACGGTTGACGGTCATGGATGGAAGCTCACGGCTTTCGGGTCCTGAGAAAAATCTTTGAGAGCGGCGCATTCGACGCGAAAAGAACAAATAGCTAGCTTTATTTTTATTTTATGAGGTCTTTTATCCCAATGGTTGCGCGTTATTGCGAGCTTGCAGACATCCTCGCCATCGATTGAGAGCAAATGCGGTAGGACAGCTTTACACCACTCATCATGGTCACAGCGAATGTGAAATTCTTTGCGCGATTTGCGTAGGACTCAAAACAAAATCAACGCAGCCAGTCGCGATGGCGTGCTCTGGCATTTCATCGACCTCGGCAGAGCGGTCCTGAGCATACGTAGTCCCACCGTGCGTCTTGATAGCAATAAATCCTTCCGATCCATCACCGTCAAACCCAGAAAGAATAATTGCCGTGGCACGTTTACCACTATCGACGGCAAGCGATTTCAAAAAACGATCAAAGGGCTTGTGACGCGCTGGCGACTCGGTGCGAGGAGTTACGTGAAAACGACCATCAGCGATGGTGAGTTGGGCATTCGGTTTCATGGTGTAGACGTGATTTGGCAGAGCTATTTCTTGATCGTTCGCCGCGCTGACTGCCATGGAAGTAATCTTCGATAAAATATCTGGTGTGAATGATGGCGTGTCGGCTTTCAGATGTTGAATCACAATAAAGGAGATCCCGGTATTCGGCTCCAAACGCTTGAAAAAATCAATCGTCGGCGCTAGGCCGCCAGCAGATGAGCCAAGACAGACTATTTTTAGTGGGCGCATGTCACAGGTAATAACAACTGATCACGTGCTAGATACGACAATGTTATTTATTCTGTCGTTGGTTCATTATTTTGTCATCAAATATTGCCTAAGTAAGCAGGAGCGATTGCACATTTGCAGGTCTACCCAGGCACGGTCCTGCAAAATGCATTGCCACCAACCTGCCAGCGTCTGTCGTGCTGCTTTTGTCGTGCATACATTAATCTCTCTAAGCTTTGATTGGGCTGGGATATCGGTCACCATTCTTGGGTTTTTCGAATGGCCAAAGTCAATTCGGCACGGGATGTGTTTAGTTGAATTCAACGAGCACAGCCAAATACGCTGATTCCTCGTTCATGACCGACCCGCGTTGGGAAGGTCAGTGCTTCTCGTCACTCACACCATTCAGGAGCCTTCCATGTCAACCTCAGTCTTTTGCCTTGCCTCATCCGATACGCAGGCCAACAACATCGTCCAAACCCTCAAGCTGGCCAGCTTTCGTATGGACGATATTTCCGTGCTCTATCCCGATAAAAATTCGTCACGCGATTTCGCCTATGCGAAAGGAACCAAAGCGCCTGAAGGTGCTGCCGCTGGCGGCGCCACCGGTGTCGTGGTCGGTGGAGCGCTTGGCTGGATGGTTGGCATTGGACTTCTCGCTATTCCCGGAGTTGGTCCTTTTATCGCGGCAGGCCCAATTATGGCCATGCTCGGCGGCGCAGCCGTGGGCGCGACGGTTGGCGGCCTTACGGGAACGCTGATCGGCATGGGCATTCCTGAATTCGAAGCGAAACGATACGAAGGCAAAATCAAAGAAGGGCGCATTTTAATTTCCGTCCACGCTGACAACAGTGAATGGGCAAATCGCGCGAAAAAAGTATTCAAGGACGCTGGCGCTGAAGACATCACCTCGACGACCGAAGCCAGTGCCGATACCAAGTCGACCGTGGGAAATAA
Organism: Planctomycetota bacterium; assembly: GCA_031382605.1. Lineage (GTDB taxonomy): Bacteria > Planctomycetota > UBA11346 > UBA11346 > UBA11346 > BOG-1363. The sequence continues at coordinate 5,267 of JANMYZ010000034.1, forward strand.
ATCAGCTCAACAAAAGAGCACGGTCATGATGCAGGGCAATCAAGTTGGAAAGGGGATGATGTAATGCGGTTTATTCCTACTCAAAAATCAGTCCGGCGGCCAATCGCATCGGGTTTCAGCGTTATTCTGGTGGTAGCACTCGTCGGCTGCGGACACGACGCTGACTCCAAGCCCACGACCACGAGTACACCGACCAGCAAAACCGCGTCCGACAACCAAGAGCACAGCACCAATAGTCCGGTAGTGCCGGTAGATAATGCCGCCAAGAACAAGCGAGATGATGGCACCACCACCACACCGCTTGATCAAGGCCTTAGCGAAGAAGACACCACCATCACCCAGGCAGTGCGCAAGGCCGTGATGGCCGAAAAGACCATGTCAGTAAATGGTCAAAACGTAAAGATCATCACCAAAGATGGTGCAGTAACTTTACGCGGTCCCGTCGCTACGAGCGCTGAACGCGCAAAGATTGCTGATCTAGCGCAAAAGATCGCCGGTGTTCGGATGGTTTACAACCAACTGGAAATCGTCAGCCAATAAACTGACGATGAGGAAAAATAAACGGCCTCCCAGGAAAACCCTGGGAGGCCGTTTGCCGTTTGCATGCACGTGCGCGACGGTTGTTAAAGCAAAATTAAAGTTAAGGCAGAGTTAAAATGGAGGTCTCGTGCAGCTCAAAGCAACATCACAAACCATTGTCAGTAAAAAGTTACCCCGCATGGATTCGAACCATGAATGAGAGAGCCAAAATCTCTAGTGTTACCGTTACACCACGGGGTAGTG
>JANMYZ010000040.1:0-2730 GCA_031382605.1 Planctomycetota bacterium
GAGAGCCACTTCATCGGCGTCAGCAGGAGGTTCAATTTTGAACTTCGTCAGTAATTCAGTTCGTAGACGACGCATCCGATCCGCTGACAAAGCCTGATCGGTGGCGTTGGCGCTGATGGTTTCACGCTCTTTTTGGTGAAACTTCCAATACATCACCACCAACTGATCGGTGGTTGCGTCCACCGGCGGGTTCAATTTGCAGGTATCGCGCAGGTAATCGACCAACGCGAGGCGTTCACCTAAACCGAAGGGATCCGGGACATTTGGCTTGGCCAATTCCTCTGCCGCCGCAGCCAGCTGAAACAAGCAGTGTAAGAGAAAAAGCATGAAAATCGGTCGGCTGCGCATGCGGTCACGCTAGCGGGATCAACCCCGTGGCAATAACGCACTCCCTCGCCATCCTACACCTCCCTCTACCACTGGATGCTGCCGCATCCGTCACCTTACGTGATCCGCCATGACCACCTCGCTCTACCTTGCTTGTCCTGCCTTTGCCATGAATGGACCGCTCGAACGTCAAAACAACATCGACTGCGCAACCTGGGTAGCGGAAGAAATGGGATGGTCGGTGACGGCGTCACCGTTGCTGAGTCGTTTAATGGGCAATGGCGCCTGGTTGCCACTCAAAGATCGCGCCGCAGATCTGCGTGCGGCCTTACGTCACGATGTGATCTGGGGCTGCCGTGGCGGTTACGGCAGCATCGAATTATTGCCCACGCTGTTGGCTGCTAAAATAAAACATGCGCCGATCCTGATGGGCTACAGCGACATCACCGCACTGCATGCGGGTTTTCAAATTCGTGGCTGGCTGAACCGCATCTATGGTCGTCCATCAGCGCCTGGGTTTCGCGATGGACGCACCGGCACCAGCTTGTTGGCGTGTTTGCGCGGAGAGCCATTAACGTTCGATGGTCACCTGCAAGCCGGCGTGCGTGTTCAGCACATCGGAAGTGGTCGCGGACGCCTTTTCCCAGCCTGTTTGAGTGTCTTGGCGAGTCTGTGCGGTACTCCTGCGATGCCAGATTTGAACGGCTGCATATTGGCAATCGAAGACGTGAAAATTCATCCCTTCTTGGTCGCTACGCATCTCAACCAATTGTATCTGAGCGGCGCGTTGCGCGGCATCCGTGGATTGATTGGCGGTTCGCTCACGCACCTCGAAGACCATGATTACTGGGGCCCCAGCCCCGATGAAGTTCTCGCCGAATGGGGCGCGCGCTTGAAAGTTCCGACTCTGTCGCGCCTACCTTTTGGTCACGTTCCCGATGCCTTGGCATTGCCATATAATCGCGACACGCGTATTACCGCCGAACGTAACGGGCAATGGAATATCACGATTAATGCCGGGCGTTAACCACATTCAATCTCATCACAATCCTGCACGGAGCACGGTTATGCCTGATCTCGCTAGCATGGTGGCACGCGCCACACTTTTACGCCACGATCTGCACCGTCATCCTGAATTGATGTTTCAGGAAGAACGCACCGCGCGCGTGGTTCGCGATGAACTCACTCGCCTTGGCATTGCCTGGGAAGCCTGCGCTGGCACTGGAACGCTCGGACGGCTGGCTGGCGATCGCAGTGGTCGCCACATCGCGCTGCGCGCTGACCTGGATGCATTACCGCTGACTGAACTGACCGGTTTGCCCTACGCCAGTTGCCATGCAGGAGTCATGCATGCGTGCGGCCACGATGGCCACACCGCCAGCCTGCTGGGTGCCGCCGCGTGGTTAAAAGCGCACGAATCTGCACTTCCAGGCCCGGTGACGTTGTTGTTTCAACCTGCCGAAGAAGGCGGCCACGGAGCCAAGCGCATGATTGAGGCCGGCGCGCTTAACGGCATCGATGAAATTTTCGGTTATCATAATTGGCCGCCGATTCCTTTCGGCAAAGTCGGTTGTGTGCCAGGCACCATTTTTGCCGCCAATAGCGAATGGACCGCCACCATCACTGGTCGCGGCGGCCACGCCAGTTCACCGCAACACTGCATCGACCCAATCGTTACCGGTGCCAATTTTGTGACTTTGGCACAGCAAATTGTCAGTCGCCAAGTCAGCCCGCAAGACGCCGCCGTGGTCACGGTGACCTGCTTCCACGGTGGCACCGCCGACAACATCATTCCCGACAGCGTCGAATTAATTGGCACCGTACGCGCCGCCACTACTCAACTGCGCGATGAACTTGCCCGCCGCACCGAAGCCATGTTGCACGCGGCCTGCGCGGCATCTGGCGCCACCGGACATTTCCATTATCGCCCATGCTATCCCGCCACCGTGAATCATCCCGACAGCGCCCGTCGCGCCCAAGACGCCATCATCGCAACGCTTGGCCCTGACGCTTTAGCCAACCACGGCCTGCCCGTGATGGCCGCCGAAGACTTCGGATACTACTTAGTCGAGCGCCCAGGCGCGTACCTGTTGCTCGGCGCTGGACGCCCAGGCGCAGCGATGGAACCCTGTCATAGTCCGCGTTTTGATTACAACGATGATCTTATCCCGGTGGTCGTGCGCTTGTGGTCACGACTCGTTGGACTGACCTGAGCCGCTGATTCAGGCCGAGCGCGCGCTTCAACCTAAAAACGCAGTAGAGAGTCATTTTACCGCAAAGCAGCAAAGAGCGCAAAGGACTTACATCAAAAACAAGATTCATCTGTTTGGTGAAGTCCTTGATCATACGAAATTGAATTCAAAACCCTGCCTTTCCTTTGTGTCTTTGCGTCTTTGCGTTGGA
>JANMYZ010000043.1:0-3510 GCA_031382605.1 Planctomycetota bacterium
TTGGCCAAGGCGCCGACACGATCTACCTCGGCGGCACCATCATCACCATCAATGACGCTGCGCCTTCTGCCGAGGCGCTGGCGGTGAAGGGCGGAAAAATCCTCGTCGTCGGCACCAAGGCCGACGTGCTCAAGACGAAAGACGAGGCGACGAAAGTTGTGGATTTGGGCGGTAAGACGCTGATTCCCGGCTTCGTGGATGGGCACAGTCATTTTGGCGGAGTCGGGTTTCAGACCGTCACGGCTAATCTGTTGTCGCCGCCCGATGGGCCGGTGAAAAACATCGCAGAGCTTCAGCAGGTCATGCGCGATTACTTGGCGACGTCGCCGTTGGTGAAGGCGCACGGCGTGGTCATCGGCATGAACTATGACGATTCGCAACTTGCCGAACGCCGCCATCCGACTCGGCAGGATCTGGATGCGATCTCCACCGAATTGCCGGTCATGGTCGTTCATCAGTCCGGCCATTTCGGCGTCCTCAACAGCAAGGCGCTGGCGCTGGCAGGCGTCACGGCGGAAAGCACGAATCCCTCCGGTGGCTTCATCCGCCGCGAGGCCGATGGCAAAACCCCGGATGGCGTATTTGAGGAAAATGCGTGGCTGGCCGTCATCTTCAAGATCGTTCCCAAATTCTCTCCAGAGGAAATCGCCGCCCAATTAAAAGCGAGCCAGAACATTTATATCGCCAACGGTTTCACCACCGTGCAGGACGGTAAAACCATGGCAGGGCAAGTGACCACCTTTGCTGCGCTGGCCGAGGCGGGTGAATTCAAGATTGATCTGGTGGCGTATCCCGACCTGGTGACGGTCGGTGATGCACCAGTCTTGCATGGGCCACTGATGTCGCGCAGCTACGCCAATCATTTTCGCCTTGGCGGCATCAAGCTGACGGTGGACGGTTCGCCGCAGGGCAAGACCACCTGGCTCACCAAGCCGTATGTCACCGTGCCAGCGGGCGCGAAGCCCGATTACCTGGGGTATCCAGCATTTACCGACGACGAGATCAAGAAATGGATGCTGCTGGCCTATAAAAATAACTGGCAGGTGTTCGCCCATTGCGGCGGCGACGCGGCGATTGACCAGCTGATGAAAACGACGCGCACCGCCACCGCCGCTTATCCGGGCGACGACCGTCGCACGACGATCATTCACGGGCATTTCATTCGCGCCGATCAGGTGCCGGCCATCAAGGAACTGGAGCTTTTTCCAGCGGTATTTCCACTGCACACGTTCAACTGGGGCGACTGGCACCGCGAGTCCGTGGTCGGCCCAGAACGCGCGGAAAACATTTCGCCGACCGGCTGGCTGCTGGAGAATAATATCAAATTCAGCATCCACTCCGATGCACCAGTGGTCTTCCCCGATTCGATGCAGTTGATCGCGACGGCCGTGAATCGCACCACGCGCACCGGTCACATCCTTGGACCGCAACACCGCCTGACGCCGCTCGTCGCGCTGAAGGCGATGACGCTCTGGCCCGCCTACCAGCATTTCGAGGAGAAAACCAAGGGCTCGCTCGAAGTCGGCAAGCTCGCTGACCTCGTCATCCTTGACCAGAATCCGCTCACGGTGGATCCGAAAACGATTAACAAAATTAAGATCATCGAAACCATCAAGGAAGGCGTGACCATTTTCCCGGCGGCCATGAGCACGGCAAAACCGCTGACGGAAAAACAGCGCCAAGCGATCTCGTGGAGCTACCATGGCCCATGCGACGTCGCGCACCTGGACGACATTGCCGGTAAGGAATGGACGCTGGCCGAACTCAACGGCAAGCCCGTCTCTTCCGATAAACCGCCCACCATGATGTTCGAAAATGGCCGCGTGGCCGCCTTTGGCGGCGTCAACCGCCTGGCCGGAACCTACACCATAGAAGACCACGCCGTCACGTTCGGCGCGCTGGTCAGCACCAAGATGGCCGGTGCTCCCGAGCTGATGGAACTGGAGACCAATCTCGCCAAGACGCTCGCCGCCGTGGATGGCTTCGCGCTCGCGGGCAACGAGCTGCGGCTCTCCAGCAAAGGAACCGTGATCGCCCGCTTCCGCACGAACCACCATTAATCTAAAATAAATGGCTCTGCGGTGTTTCGTGTGGGTTCAATCTCATTGGACAGCCAAAGATGAAAACATCGAACAGGAGACGCGGAGACGCTGAGATCGGAGGAGGGGAAGATGCTTGCCGGAGAGAATAAGCCTTTCCCTCCTCTTACCTCCGCGTCTACGCGTCTCCTGTTCGATGTTTCCCTCACTTTGATGAGCCCCAAGGACGGAGAAAAGACCCACACCGGTGACGCAGAGCCAAATAAATCAATCAACAAAAGAGGGAAGGCAGACACATAGACGGTGATCTGGTTTTTCCCATCTTTGCCGGATAGTTCCGTCTTCTCTGCGTACATCTTGGAAAGGCACGAAACAGCCATGAACAGAATTATACCCGCCATTCTCGTCTTGGGGCTTGGGCTTGGTCAAGCTTCGTTCGCTCAGACCGTGCTGGAGGTGGAAGGTGCTTACGTCATCCCAGGCTACAATGACGTGGCGATCCCAGGTAATACCGGCACGCGGTTTTCGCTGACGGAGGATCTGGAAGCCGAAGAAACGTACGCGTTCAGGTTACGCGCCAGTTACACGTTTGCCGAAAAGCACTGGGTCGCACTTTTGGCGGCGCCCTTAACCATGAAATCGCATGGAACCCTGGATAAGAACGTCGATTTCAACGGTAAAACGTTCGCCGCAGGAACGCCCCTGGATGCCACCTATCGGTTTGATTCTTACCGTCTGATCTATCGCTATCGCATTCATAAATCGGAGGAATGGCAGTTCAGTTTTGGCGCGGCAGCGAAAGTGCGCGATGCTGCCATCAAGCTGGAAGGCGGCGGGATAGAATCAGAAAAAACAAATACGGGAGTTGTCCCTTTGTTGAGCTTCGACGTGAGCTGGACCCCCATGGAGAAACTCCATCTGTTGATCGATGGCGAAGCGTTGGCCGCCCCGCAGGGTCGCGCCGAAGATATTCTTTTCGCCGTCCAGTATGACGTTTCCCGGCAGCTTTCCCTGAAGACCGGTTATCGAATACTGGAGGGCGGCTCCGATAGCGACGAGGTCTATACCTTCGCCTTATTCCACCAAATCGTCGTGGGCGCAGCGTGGTCTTTTTGAAAGCAGGACAGCGGAAAGTGGACTCACAGGACAAATGATTTCCGGCCTGATCTAACCGTCCTTACGTTTTTTCGCTCAACCTAAAGACCGCAGTAGAAGTTCACCCATTCAGTGAAGCCATCGATCGCCTAAATTTTGATTCAAATCCTCGATTTTCCTATGTGCCCCAGCGGGGTATGGCGGTGGAAGTTTGAACCTAAAAAACGCAGTAGATAGTCATTTTACCGCAAAGCAGCAAAGAGCGCAAAGGACTTACATCAAAAACAAGATTCATCTGTTTGGTGAAGTCCTTGATCATACGAAATTGAATTCAAAACCCTGCCTTTCCTTTGTGTCTTTGCGTCTTTGCGTTGGA
>JANMYZ010000050.1:0-4387 GCA_031382605.1 Planctomycetota bacterium
AAGAGCGGCACGATTGAATTGACCGCTGGCAGCCATGCGCTGCTGCTGCAATACCAACAAGGCAATGGAAACGCTGGTTGTGTGTTACGTTGGACGCCGCCGGGCGGCAAAGAATCCATAATCCCAAAAAATGTACTGACTCATGACGCTGCGAAATTGGCTTCTCTCACGTGGGACAAAGCCGCCTGGGACAAACGTAAGGGCGGTCCACGCGGCGGCGCTGGGAAATTTGCCACCATGGATCATGGCCCGTATTATACCGGCACGGTGGTGCTGCCGGCGGGCAAGTGCGCAAACAAAGGCATGATTATTACGCTCAATAAAGAGCGCCAAGCCTACGCCTGCTTTGATGCTGAAATTTTGGCGATGTCATACCTCGGCCTTGATACCGCTGTGCTGCATCCCGCTGGTCGCGACGGTTTAGAAGGTCAGATGGCGCTGGTGGGAGAACCCAACTCGCTGGTGAAGGGTACGGGCTGGGCAAAGCCCGGTACCATGGAACTGAAAGATCCGCGCACCAAAGGGCTGGGTCATTTGCCGAAAGAGTGGGGCAACTATCGTGGGCTTTATTTAAATGGTGACACCGTCGTGTTGTCTTATTCCATCGGTGCGGCAGAGGTCCTTGAAGTTCCGGCGTGCGAAATCGTCGGACCAACCGCCCTTATCACCCGCAGCTTCACGCTGAGCAACAACAGCGACGCGCTGAGCGTCGTGCTGTCTGACAGCGGCGCCGTCAGCGTCGCCGATGGCATCGCCACGATCACCAACGGTGATCGCGTCACCCTTATCGGCGTGATTGCTGGCGGTACCTTGTTGGCAGAAACCAGCGATCAGCGCCTGACGCTGTCTATTCCTGGGAAAACCACTTTGGCCAAAGTGGTCACTTGGAATGGCGTCAAAGCGGATGCCGCTGGCTTCGCTGCCGCGTTCAAAGCCGCTGGTAAACCAATTGATGCCAAGCCCCTGACCAAGGGCGGCACATTACGTTGGGAAGCGCTGACCACCGTCGGCGAACTCGGCAAAGGTGAAGGCGCGTACGTCAACGATACGCTGACCGTGCCTTACGAAAACCCGTGGAAGAGCTACATGCGCACGACTGCGCTCGATTTCTTCAAAGATGGACGCATCGCGGTGTCCACCATTGACGGCGATGTGTGGGTGGTGTCGGGCGTCGATGCGACCCTCAGCAAGCTGACCTGGAAGCGTTACGCCGCTGGTTTATTCCAAGCGCTCGGTTTGAAAATTGTCGACGACGTGGTTTATGTCACCTGCCGCGATCGCATCGTGCGCTTGCGTGATCTCAACAATGACGGCGAAGCCGATTTCTATGAGAACTTCAATGGCGACTGCGAAGTCACCAAAATGTATCACGAATTCGCGCTCGGTTTGGAAACCGACAAAGATGGTAATTTTTATTACAACAAAGGCTCGAATCTCGGCGAAGCAGATAGCAAACACCAAGGCCTCGTACTCAAAGTTTCGAAAGATGGTTCGACCCTCAGCAACTACGCCACTGGCATGCGGGCGCCGAACGGTTTGGGAGGCGGCGACGGCTATCCGCTGACCAACAGCGATAATCAAGGCAACTGGATGCCGGCGTGCCGCGTGAATTTGGTCAAAGAGGGTGGATTTTACGGCTTTATGGGTGGCGCGCACGTCACGCCCAAGCCCACCACCTATGATCCGCCGATCTGCTGGTTGCCGATGGCGATGGATAATTCCAGCGGCGGTCAGGTGTGGGTGTCGAGCGACAAGTGGGGTCCACTCAAAGGCAGTCTGCTGCACATGAGCTACGGTCAGTCGTCACTGTTCGTCATGCCCTTCGAAGAAGTCGGCGGCATTCCGCAAGGCGGCGTGGTTAAATTCCCGCTGAATTTCCAGTCGTCGATGATGCGCGCACGCTTTAGTAAAACCGACGGTCAACTGTATTTGACCGGCATGCGCGGCTGGCAGACCAACGCTGGCAAAGAAGGCTGTCTGCATCGCGTGCGCTACACGGGCAAACCGGTGTTGCTGCCCAATGTGCTGAAAGTAACCGCTGACAGCGTCACCGTCGGCTTTCAGACCGAGCTTGATCCAGCAACCGCTGGCGACAAAGACAACTACACCGTCACCCGCTGGAATTATCGATACACCGACAACTACGGCTCGGATGATTTTAAAGTCAGCGATCCCAGTAAAAAAGGCCGCGATCCTGTGGAGATCACCGGCGTGACGCTTTCTAGCGACAAGAAATCGGTAACCATCAAACTCGCCGTCCTGCAAGTCGTGATGCAACAGCAGATCAAGTTCAAGATCGCCAGCGCCGACGGCACGCCGATCACCGTCGATCTGGCGCACACGATTAATAAAATTCCCGGCAAATAAATTCGTCACGCTTTCACCACGAACCGGGTGGGATGCCAAGCGGCATCCCACCCGGTTTCGTTTTGTCATGAAAACCAAACGCTGAATTAAAGCGAGCATCGGCGAGCGCACACTACGCTTGACCTCGGTTAAATGTTGCTGGCGTCAGCGTTCAGAAAAGGTGTCATGCGAATATGGAAACTCCGCCTGATGCTGCGCCAAAAGTTGCGCCTGATACTGCGACTGAAGTTGCGCCCGAATGGCAGCAGTGGCTGTTGTCAGAGCGCCCACGGCTCAGCCATTTTCTTATCGGTGCGCTCACATTGCTCCTTCCCGTAGGTGCAGGAATCTTTGGCCCGGCTGGAGTTTTACCGGCCATGGGAATTGCAGCGATCATCGGCGGCGGACTCGGTATCGGTTGGACGCTGGCGTGCGGCGTGCGCTGGCTACGCGTGTCTCCCGTGATGGCCGTCGGCGTTTTGACCATGGCGCTGGCTTCGCTTGGGAATCTGCACCTGATGCCCAGGTGGGAAGTATTGCTGCGCAGTAATGTTGCTGCTGCCGAAGCGCGAATATGGGTGACCAGTAACCAAGAAAATCGCAGCGTTTTGCCGCCGATGTACAACAGTGGTGATGCTCCGGTGCGTTTCGCGGCCACTGCCACGACGCCAGCGGATGGGCTGCAGGCCGTCCTGCTGTACACTCCCAAAGCTTTTAATCGCTGGTCGTTATTCGGTCGGACGGATAGCTGTTTCATGATTGTCCGTCGCGATGGTTCATCAAAAGTCTTGCGCACCCGAGCCGACCTCGACGCGGCCCTGGGCACATCGGTAATCCCGCCATAGTCTCTGCACCATGTCGACACTGTATTACGCCGGACCGTTATTCACCAACGCTGAACGCGAATGGAACGCGGCAAATGCCGTCATTTTGCGTGCTCGCTTCGCGCACATGCGGGTGTTGGTGCCGCAAGAATTCTGCGCCGCCTTCGACGTCGACGCGTCTGGCAAACCACGCTACGACCTGATCGCCAAAGCCTGTCTCGACCATTTAGCGCAGGCCACCGTGATGCTGGCCGTTCTCGACGGCGCTGACGCCGACAGCGGAACGTGTTTCGAGGCCGGCTGGGCCGTGGCGCGCAACATCCCAGTAATCGGACTGCGCACCGACTGGCGCCCAGCAGAAGACGGCGCAGCGAATTGCATGCTCACGCGCCATTGCCACGCCGTGGTGCGTTCGCTGGATGCGGCGATCACGGCGATTGCTGAAGTTGCCGCGCGTGCGTGAACGGCGAATGTCCCTCATTTACTTGCCCTCATTAAGAACTCGTTCGCCCTGTCATTGCGCGCCAATTCATGAGTTCAAGATAGTGCTTCGGCTGGGAATCCATGAAGTGAATAAACTTATCAAGGATTTCGGCAGGCGGCGTATTTTTAATCATTTCGTCTTCATAGAGGGCAATCCGTTCTTCGCGAATTCGCTCGGTTTCGTTGCGGTACCACGTCGCCGATTCCTCCGTGACAGGCTCTCCTGTCATGGTGTAACGAACACCTAAACCCCACGAGTCCGTCTGAGAAATGTCAACCAATGGTGCGTTGTCGGTGCAAAAGACGAAACTTTTCAACATGTATTTGGCAAAAGCCGAATCACCATGTGCCTTGGCAGAAAGTGAACCGAGGTCAGCCAACGGCTTCGCTGCTTCAGGAACCGGAGCGTTTTGGGTAGCCAAAAATAAATCAGAAAAACAGGCTGTTTCACCCGGCGTATTCGGCCGTCCGTTCGGGTTATTTTTTGCAACCACAGCCGAAACGGTCACTGCATTTATGGACATGGTCACGAGCCTTATTCACACGTTATTCGTAAAGATCAACGACAACGAAAGTCGAATGCCAAACACTTCAGCGAAAGGGCAAGAAACGACCGCCAATCAAAGGAGCAGCGCTTTTCACCACGAGTAGGTAACCCAGACACCTCCGCTTGCCCCTTTGCGAACAGGCCAAGACTGGGCGCCATGAAAGCATCTGCCCGCCCAGCCAAGTCG
>JANMYZ010000097.1:0-3381 GCA_031382605.1 Planctomycetota bacterium
GCTTGTTGGTAGCCAGTTATTTTGGTGCATTGGATGATAATCTTGCCACTGCCTGCGCCTTGCCAGTTCATGGCCTGCACGTTGATCTGGTGCGCGCTCCGACTCAGCTTGCGCAGGTTCTTGATGCGCTACCGAGTGACCGCTGGTTGTCGCTTGGGGTGGTCGACGGGCGCAATGTTTGGCGCAATGATTTGGACCGCGCTCTGGCACTGATCCGCCAAGCCCAGGCCCGTCAGCGTTCAGCGCCTCTGCAAGTGGCACCCAGCTGTTCGTTACTGCACGTCCCGGTAGACCTGAGCGAGGAACGTGAATTGGATGCGGCCACGATGTCGTGGCTTGCCTTCGCCGTTCAGAAGCTTGACGAACTCACCACCATCGCCTGCGGCGCTGATCATGGCGACACAGCGATTACTGAGGCACTGAGTATCAGTCGGCGAGTGCGCGAGGAACGTGCCCATTCCCCGACCGCCGTGAATCCTGCGCTGCGTCAGCGCACCAACGCCGTCACTGCGAAGGATGCGCAGCGCCCGAAGCCTTATGCTGAGCGCGTCGTCACTCAACAAAAGCGCCTGCAGTTACCGCCTTTGCCCACCACCACCATCGGTTCGTTTCCGCAAACCACTGCGGTCCGCGAAGCTCGGGCCGCACACCGTCGCGGTCAACTGGATGACCATGCGTATGGTGATTTCCTACGTCATGAAACGACCTGCTGCCTTCGCCGTCAGGAGGAACTTGGTCTTGACGTGTTGGTTCACGGCGAGTTCGAACGCACCGACATGGTCGAATACTTTGGTGAATTGCTCGACGGTTTCCGTTTCACCAGCAATGGCTGGGTACAGAGCTACGGATCGCGCTGCGTCAAACCGCCCATTATCGTTGGTGATGTACAGCGCCCCCTACCGATGACGGTGGAATGGGCGACGTTTGCCCAGGCCCAAACGAAAAAACCAGTCAAGGGCATGCTCACGGGACCGGTAACGATTCTTCAATGGTCATTCGTACGCGATGATTTACCTCGTGCCGAGGTCTGCCAGCAAATTGCCCTTGCGCTGCGCGATGAAGTGCAAGATCTGCAAAACGCTGGCATCGCTATTATTCAAGTGGATGAGCCTGCACTGCGCGAAGGCTTACCGCTACGACGCAGCGAATGGCAAAATTACTTGGACTGGGCTGCACGTTGTTTCCGCCTTGCCACCTCGGTCGCGCGGGATGATACGCAGATCCATACGCACATGTGTTACAGTGAATTCAACGACATTATTGCCGCTATCGCCGACCTCGACGCAGACGTGATCTCGATTGAAACGGCACGTTCACGCATGGAACTCCTCAGTGCTTTTGAAAGTTTCCACTATCCCAATGAAATCGGCCCTGGCGTCTATGATATTCATTCACCTGCCGTACCTGAAGTCGCAGCGATGAGCGACCTGCTTCGTCGCGCTTGTCGCCGATTGAAACCAGAACAATTATGGGTCAACCCCGACTGCGGCCTAAAAACCCGTGGCTGGCCAGAAGTTGACGCGGCTCTGCATAATCTGGTAACAGCAGCACGCACCGTGCGCGCGGAACTCTTAGCCAGCGCACATCAGCAATAGATCGGAAAGACACCGTTGAAAACGCGGCACTGGCAAACAGCTACGTTTTCACGGTGTCTTCACCGTCAACCATTTTATCACCAATTGAAGGCCACGATTTAGCCGTCGTCCTCCATGGTGGTCACATAACCAACCGCTGCACCAGCGACGACGAACATCGCTACCAGCCCAGGTAATGCCGCGATCAGTTTGCCGAATTCGGCTCGATTGGTCAGCAATACGCCGACAAATAACCCACCAAATACCAGCATCCCGCGCGAGACACCCCAGCTGCGAACGAACACCAAAGCCGCAGCCAAGCCACCGCCCAGCGCGGTCAGGGTAAACGCCATTCCGCCTGAAGTCGTCAGCCAGCCGCGAAAACTCCCATGATAAATAGCGCCAGCGATGGCCAGGCTGAAAGCTGGCAACACCATTCCTGCGGTCACCGTCACCAGCCAATACCATTGACGACGAACCCGCCAGCGGCGCGCGCGGATCAGATCGAGTTCGCTGCGCTCGGCTTGCTCACGCGCAAGATCTTCCTGCGTTTTGACACGCGGCAGACGCGGAATTTCTGACATCCATCGCACGTTAGCGCAGTGACCCTGCGACGAAAGCGCACGCCGCAATCCCAATCCCACAGCCTTTTGGCCGGCGAATGGGGTTGCGGGATCCTGTGCGTGCATCGCCAAATGCCGACCTAGGCTGCGCCGCCCATGGATTTTTACGGTCACACCTTAGATGAACTGCGCACGTGGGCGACCGCCATTGGTCTGCCGGCGTTTCGCGCCAGTCAACTGTTTGCAGGGCTTTATCACAACGAGGTCAAAGACTTCGCTGATATTAAAGGGCTGCCGCGTGACTTGGCGGAGCGTTTAGCCAAGGATTTTTCACTCTTTCCCGCCAAAGAACACACCCGTCAGCGAAGTCGCGATGGGACGATCAAATCGTTGCTGCGTTTAGCCGATGGCAAACTGGTTGAATGTGTGTCGATCCCGACCGCTGATCGTCATACGATTTGCGTGTCGTCTCAAGTGGGCTGCGCGGTTGGCTGCACCTTTTGTGCGTCGGGCCAAAACGGCGTCGAACGCGATCTGACAGCAGGTGAAATCGTCTATCAAATTGTTCATCATCACCGCCGTCGCCCGGTCACCAATGTGGTATTCATGGGCTCGGGCGAGCCGTTGTTCAATTACGCCAACGTCATCAAAGCCGTGCGCGTATTGGCCGAGACCGCAGGCCTGGGGATGGGCCGACGACGCTTCACCATCTCTACTTCTGGCGTGCCTGCCCGAATTCGCCAGCTCGCGCAGGATGAGCCACAGGTCACGTTGGCACTGTCGATTCACGCCGCTGATGACGAAACGCGCGACCGCATCGTGCCACTCAATCGGCGCTGGCCGCTGAATGATTTGATGTCGGCGATGGACGCTTACAGCACCGTGGTGAATCGTCGCATGACGCTGGAATACGTGCTGTTGGCCGATGCCAACATGACGCCCGACCATGCGCATCGCCTGGCGTTGTTGGCCAGTCGCTATGGCGCCCACATCAATTTAATCCCCTTTAATCCGGTGAGCGATACTCCGCATCAACGCCCGTCTGAAGAGCAGATTGATGCCTTCGTTGCCGGAGTCACCGATGCTGGCGGCCACTGCACCGTGCGTGGCCAACGAGGCGCTGACATTGATGCCGCGTGCGGGCAATTGAAGAAAAAGCAGGGCCAGTCAGCGGTCGAAAATACCGAAGCGTAGGCTCGTCGAGTGGCGGTTCTTGACGGCGCTCAAAGTCAAAAAAAAACGGC
>JANMYZ010000101.1:0-3282 GCA_031382605.1 Planctomycetota bacterium
GCGCAAAGGACTTACAGCAAAAACAAGAGTCACCCGTTTGGTGAAGCCATTGATCATCTCAATTTTGATTCAAACCTTTGCTTTTCTTGGCGTCTTTGCGTCTTTGCGGTGGAAATTTGAATTCCTACTGCCGCGTTTAGGCTTGTCCCAGCCGTTGGGGTTAGGGGATCCCGCTCGCCTCCGGTGCAGGCGCAGCCCACGGCCGCGCCTCATCCGGATCCCACATCTCCCGATAGGCGTTCACGGCGTAGGCGGCGGCAGCGGGATCAACGCTCCACAGATAACGGCACAGGCGTCGATAGAGCGCGAGACCCTGGGGTTGGCAGGCACAGTCCAGCAGATGGTCCAGGGCTAGTTGCATGGCGTTGACATCGGTGCATTTATTCACTCATCCAAAGCTGCCGACTCCAAAACAAGGGTTCACCGCTATCACATCCAACAATTCCTATACCTTTCCCCGGTATCCTGCAGAATTTATTTTTTTGGCGTCTTTATTGGCTTTTTTGGTATAAACCAACGTAAATTTCACCACTGAGCACTCTTGTCACAGTCGGCAACAGCGGTCTTCATCCCTTTTACAATCGATTCTCTCATTCCCGGAATGGCGGTCAGATACAGAGTCTCTTGAATGGAATTCCAATCATCTTCCGAAATAAGGACAGCGTTGCTGCGACGTCCGGTAATAACAACGGGGCGATGGGATTTACCGGCATCGTCAATCATTTTATAAAGATTTGCCCGAGCTTTCGTCGCCGTAACGGTAGTAGTCATAGCTACAAATCTGCGAGATAACGTACGGCCTCAAGGTGACTGCGGTAATCGTTGAACAGGGTCCGGCGGCTCAGGGACCAATGGCGGGAGCGGCGAAATAACTGTAGGAAAAGGAATGAAGGCGTCCGGGTCTGGATCAACGAACACCAATCGTCCATCGCGCCAGAAGACCAGCTGAGTGCCTGTCTGTGCGGCGATCCGGTGAGCATTGCGAGACGCTCTTTTAAAGGCCGCATCGGCACCAAGGAAGCCGAAGGATTCTAGGATCGAGGTCGGGGTCGAGGTCATGATTTCACTCCAGATTCTATGAAGCGGAGAGGCTGCTCACTGGCATCGTAAAGAGACCAAGCATTCACCAGTGGACGATACAGGCCCTGGAAGTTTGCCCAACCCTGGTCGAATCGGCGGCGTATGACATTTTGCGGAATATTATGGCCACCCTGCTGCACACGTAAGCGAACTCGCTCAACCGCCATGCTCGCACTCGACAGACGCAGAAAAACCAATCCGACATGATAGCCGTCGAGCTGCCACTGCCGAATCAATCCCAGATAGCTACGTCCAGACAAAGTGGTCTCGACGGCAAAGTCTTGTCGCCCCACAACGGCAGCATTTATTGCTCGCACCATAAGTCTGGCAGCCTCCAGTGCGGCGGTTTCGCGGGCAAAGGGTGCTAAGCCGCCGCGATCTGATCGGCATTGATTAAGGCAAAGCAATGGCCTTCTTGAGGGAGAAATTCACGGGAGAACGTAGTTTTCCCAGCGCCATTCGGCCCGGCGATGGTCAGTGCACGTGGAACTTTCACAGGCATGACTCTGCCATCGTTCGATCGACGTGGAAGACCGCTATTTTACCCAAAAAGCTATCTTCTAAAACCTGGGAACGCCGAGCCCCAGCTCGGCCCGGGGCAATTCACGTTCCAGGCCTGGTCCGCCGGTTGCCAGCCGGCAAGGGGCAGTCCATTCCCCCCGGGAACGCCGCTCTCCGCAGCGGCTCTCAATCCCCCTCCCCCCTTCACCCAAGCAGAAACCCCCAAACACATCGTGGCACGGGCATCTTGCCCATGGTTAGCTGCCCAACCACAAACAAGCCGCCCGTGCCACGAAAAAATCACCGCCGTTCTCCCGTAACACGTGCGGTGGTTAGGTCCTTCACGATACTGCTTTAAGTTCCTGTGCTATTCTTTCGCATACAAACTGTTTCAATAGTGACTGATATGGAACATCGCGTTTGTTGGCGAGAATCTTTAGCTCTTCTATGACCATTTCAGGTAATCTTAATGATATGCTTTTTAACGTTGGCTTTAAGTGAGATAGGTTAACCGAATGAGCTTGAGACCAGTCAACCAAGTCGGCTGAATCGGTATGATCCCAATATTTTTTTTCGTCCTTGGCTTTTTTAAATTTCGGAATTTTATCGGTATTTTTCATAATGTCCCTTTTCGCGTTTGGTCATATCTCGGGCTGATACAACCCTAATGTGGTTTTTTCTTATCGTGAACACGAGAAACAAACGTCTACCGTGGTCAGTTCGTCCAAGTGCTAGATATCTATCTTCTGAATCACCATGTGCAAAATCGTCATTAATAATGAATGGCTTATTGAAAAATATTTGTTCGCATTCTATCCATGTGACGTCGTGTTTGGTTTCTTTTTTAAACAGGTTATCATCATCCCAATCGAATCCTTTGCATTTTTCTAATTTATCGGTCATGTTTTAAGTATATGCCTGTTATATACAAAAAAAGCTTAACTTGAAAGGTCTAGCCAGTCGCTGCACGGGCGGACAACGGTCGATTTACTTGCTTAACAACACCTTTGCGGTGGAAATTTGAATTCCTACTGACGCGTTTAGGGTAAATACGTTGGTACGGACCGTACTGCGACCGGCGGCGCTGCCAAAAATCGTTGAAGCAGCGGGTCTTACTGGGTGAATTGGTGAGGTAGGTGAAATAACGACGATCTTCAGAAAATCCCAACTCCAACATGACGGATCCACCCCGGGATCGCCGCTCTCCGCAGCGGCTCTCAATCTCCCATTGAACCACGCAGGAACCCCAAAATGCATCGTCGCACGGGCGGCTCTCCCGTGGTTAGCTGCCCAACCACGGGCAATTCATCCCCGCGCTACTACCATTTCGTATTCGGCCAGCATGCGCTCATCGACGAAGAAAACGCTCCATCAGGACATCGTTGAGATGACGACGACCATCATAAACTGCCACGATCACTACCTCTCGATTTCTCACTTGATAAAGAATCCGCCAAGGCTTTTCAAAAATCTCAAAAACATTGGTAATACCGTGCCAACGAAGCACAGGAACCACTCGACCTCGTTCCGGTAGCGTCGACAGAGTACCCATGCGATGTTCAAGTCGGCCAAGGACTTTTTCAGCATTTATGGTGCTCGCCTGGGAAATGTAATCCGTAATACCCAGGATGTCGTCTTTGGCTCCATCGCTGAATATAATAATCCAGTGCTTCACGCATCGGCCTTACGACGAGTCATCAG
>JANMYZ010000113.1:0-3719 GCA_031382605.1 Planctomycetota bacterium
CAAGTACCAATCGACGCTTGATGCTTTGCATGCTGGCGCGATTGATCCGGACAAGGTTTTCAAACCGTTCCGCTTGGTCCAGGGCGTTTATGGCCAGCGTCAGGGTGGCGAAAATCAAATGATTCGCATCAAGCTGAAGTATGGCGTGGTCACCCCAGAGCAGATGCGCGCGTTGGCTGATACGTCGGAAAAGTACACCAACGGCATCAGTCACATCACCACTCGCCAGGCCATTCAATTTCACTACATCCCGCTTGATAGCACCCCAGCGCTGTTGCGTGATTTGGAAAACGTCGGCCTGACCTGCCGTGAAGCGTGCGGCAATGCCGTGCGTGCGGTGTGTGGCAGCCCGAATGCTGGCACCTTGTTGGATGAGCCGTTCGACGTTGATCCGTACAGCGACGCGGTGTTCCATCATTTCTTGCGTGGACCACGTTCGGCCAGTTTGCCGCGTAAATTCAAGATTGCTTTAGCTTCGTCGGACAGCGACTGGTTGCAGCAGATCAACATTCAAGACATCGGCGCCATGGCCGTGACCGTGAACGGCAAGCAAGGCTTCCGTATTGTGGCTGCTGGTGGTTTGGGCGCGGTGCCGGTGCCACCGGTCAAGCTGTACGATTGCTTGCCGAAGGATCAGTTGATTCCCGTGTGCGATGCGCTGGTTCGCGTGCATCACAAGTATGGCGATCGGACGAATCGCGCAAAAGCACGTCTCAAGTTCGTACTCAAGGCCAAAGGCGAAGAAGGTTTCAAAGCGTTGTTTGAAGAACAGCTCGCTGAAGTTCGCGCCGAGGGAATCGTCGGTAAATTGTTGCCCGATACCTTGAAGCCAGCCAATCCAACTGCGGTCCCCGTGGTCGCTGGTGACGAAGGCGCCTGGCGTCTCGCCAACGTTCGTCCGCATCGTGAAGCGGGTTTGACCGTCGTTTCGTTGTGCATTCCACGCGGCGATATTCCTGCGCGCGAAATGCGCGTGTTGGCCGATTTGGCCGAGTGGTTCAGCGACAGCGATGTGCGCAGCACCAACGACCAGAACATCATCTTCCGCCGCGTGAAGCACGAGCACTTGTCGCAGCTCCATAAAGAGCTGGTCAAACTCGGTTATCACAAGCCCGCGCACGGCATGCTCGATGTCGTCAGCTGCCCAGGTGCCAGCACCTGCATGCTCGGCATCTGTTTGTCGAAGAACCTGGCGCAAGAACTTGAGACCGCTTTGCTGACGCTGAAAGCCGATGCGCGCACCTTGAAGTCACGCATCAACATCAGCGGTTGCCCGAATTCGTGTGGTCAGCATCACATTGGTACCATCGGCATGCACGGCGCCGCATCGAAAATCGGTGATAAGTTAGTGCCGCATTATGTGCTGTTTGTTGGCGGCGGCGACGAGGGTTCCGTGATTCATCACGGAACCATGATCGCGCGTATTCCAGCCCGCAAAGCCGTCGCGACCATCACGGCGTTGTCTGGCTGGTATCAAGCCGAACGCACGGCAGAAGAAACTTTTGCTCAATACCTGCGCCGCCAAGCCGGTGCCGGTATGGAAAAGGAAGCCGCCAAGGCTGCCAAGGCCGCTCTGAAAGAACGGTTAACTCCGATCTTTGCGTTGTCGGCGGGCCAGATCAGCGAAAAAGACCTGTACGATTTCGGTTCGGACAAACTGTTCAGCCTCGACGAACTCGGTGTTGGCGAGTGCATGTCGTAAACGGATCACGTCATCGTGATGGTTTCCTGCGACCCCTGCCATTTGGCAGGGGTCGCGGTGTTTAGCGCGTTCGCAGGTCGCATCAGCGTCATGTGCGACGGCGGAATCGCCAATGCCCGCTTCCGACTTGCCACGCTGACATGTTGGGCTGTGCTTCTGCATCTTTTCCCCTCATCGGAGATGGCCATGTTCTTTCGCACGTTGTTCTCGGTCGCTCTTTTTTCCGGCTTCGGCGTAGCTCAATCTGCGGATTGGCCGCAATATCGTGGGCCAAATGGCGATGGCACGACGGACGAAAAAATATTAACCACGTGGCCAACCGAGGGGCCGAAAGTGAAGTGGAAGTTGCCGATGGGCGAAGGCTTCGGCGCGGTGGCGGTGGCTGGCAATCAGGCATATGTCATGGCAGAGCGGAAGAAGGAAGAAGCGTGCATTGCCATTGATGTCACCACCGGAAAAGAAGTGTGGTCGACGCCGCTTGGCAAAACTATTTTTGAAGGTGCCGGCGGAAATGGCCCGCGTTCGACGCCGACCATTGTTGGCGATCTGGTCTACACGTTCGGTACGTATTTGCGTTTGAGCTGCCTCTCTGCCAAAGACGGACAAGTGATCTGGAGTCACGATCTTCAGGCAGAAAATAATGGCCAGAACGACACCAAGGGGATCAAGGCATGGGGCAACTCCGCCTCGCCCGTAGTCGAAGGCGAAGTGGTGATGGTCGCGGGCGGAGGCTCGGGTCAGGCCTTTTTAATTTTCGATCGCAAGACGGGAAAATTGCTCAGCAAACATGGCGACGAAAAAATCACCCATGCTTCGCCAACGCCGACGGAAATGCATGGTCAGCGCCAAGTGGTATTCTTCATGCAACAGGGACTGACCAGTCTTGATGCTCAAACCGGCACGCTGTTGTGGCATGCCGATTTTCCGTGGTCGACCTCCACGGCGGCGTCGCCCATTATCGAAGGCGATGTGGTGTATTGCTCTGCCGGTTACGGCACCGGCGCTGGTGCCTTCAAGATCAGCAAGCAGGGTCAGACCTGGAAGGCCACCGAACTGTGGCGACAGGCAGGGAAATTACAGAATCACTGGCCAACGCCGGTGGTTTCGAAAGGTTTCCTGTACGGCCTCTATGGCTTTAAAGAATTCAAAACCATGCCGCTCAAATGCATTGAAATCACCACCGGAAAAGAGCTGTGGTCGCAAGACGGATTCGGCCAAGGCGGCACCATCTTGGTCGAAGACAATGTCCTTATCCAAGGCGATCAAGGCCAGTTGGTGTTAGCCAAAGCGACGTCAGAAAAATATACCGAACTGGCCCGTGCGCAGGTCCTCAGCGGCAAATGCTGGACCATGCCGACGGTAGCAAACGGATTGGTTTTTTGCCGAAGTACGAAAGAGATCGTCTGTCTGGATTTGAAAGCGAAGTAGCCAACGAACTAGTAGCGGAGTCATGCCGCTCGTCGCTGCCATTTGCGACCATTCGCGACGAGCGGAAAAGTTACCAAGCAGCGGTTATTTACTTCCGCTTCAGCACGACCTTCTTGGTCGGATCAGACACGCTCATCAGCTCGATCGCGCCGTCGACGAACTTGACCACGCTGCGTTCTTTCTTTCCCTCTGCATCAGTGCTTTCGGTGGTGATGCTGTCGCTGTCGGTTGAGATCACCACGTAGCTTTCTTCACGTTTGACCGCGCCGATCATGGTGGTCAAAAGCGTATCGGTGAAGGTGAAGGTCATGCCTGCACCTTGGGTACTAAAAGCCGCTTTCGCCATGCTGGCCATCTCTGGTGGCAAAGCTTTGAGTTCGGGCAAATCTTTGAGTTTGAGCCAGGTCGCATCGACATCGACGGTCCAGGTGCCGACCAAATCTTTCACACTGGCGGCGGCCAAAGGCAGTGAGCAGGCTGCGAGCATGAGGGCGACGAGAGCTAGGCGCATAAGGGGTCTCCAGGGCGAACTACACGATCGTGCGCAGCCTCATCTGGCAAGAGGGCAACGAGCGGTAAACCTAAAAAA
>JANMYZ010000115.1:0-20045 GCA_031382605.1 Planctomycetota bacterium
AAGTTGACCTTCATTCTTCTCTGCGCATCTGCGCTCTCATGTTTAATCCTGTATTTCCAGACAGGTTCTAACGCATTCTCTGCTCTGGTGCTCTGTCGTACTAAGGTTCTATTTCTACGTGCTATCCGAAGAAATCGCTACACGTAAGAAAAAAAAACAGGGGAAGGGCTAAACCACAGAGGGCACAGAGAGCACAGAGAAAGGCATTCTGATTTTCCTCTGTGCCCTCTGTGTCCTCTGTGGTTAGACTTCTTCGATCTTTGTCTTCGCTTGGGTTCCGGCGCTGCCGGGCTGAGTTCTATCTGTCGTGGCTGGCGTTGAACATTCAGCGGGCCAAATCAAACCACCAGTTGTCCGACAATCACAATCCTCATAGAACCCGCGCCTTCCTACCCGACCGCTGGAGTTAGCCATGCATGGCCACGAAAATGTCCGCGAGCACGAATTGCCTGAATTAGTGGCGCGCAATACCCGTACCGGGCTGGTTTTATTTGCGGTTTATCTGGCGCTCTACGCAGGCTTCATGGGGCTGAGTACCTTTGCGCCGGACGTCATGAAAATGCGGCCATTTGGCGGCATCAACTTGGCGGTGCTCTATGGTTTTGGTCTGATCCTCGCCGCGCTGATCTTGGCGATTATTTATCTCTATCTGTGCAGCCGTCCGGTCGCCGCTGCTCACTCATCTGCTCACTCATCTTCTCACGCCTCTTCGCATACCAAGGTTGGCTGAGCTCATGGCGATCACGATTTTCCTTTTCTTTGTAGCCGTCGTTCTCGGCATTAGTTTCTTTCTTGGCGCCAAAGCCAAATCAGCGCAAGGCTTCTTCGCTGCCGGTGGCGGTGTGCCGTGGTGGGTGAACGGTCTCGCTTTCGCGGGTGACTACCTTTCCGCCGCGTCGTTCCTTGGCATTTGCGGGATGATCGCATTTTCTGGTTACGATGGTTTCCTCTATTCTATTGGGTATCTGGCGGGCTGGATCGTCGCGTTGTTCGTTATTGCCGAACCGTTGAAACGCCTAGGGCGTTTCACTTTTGCTGATGCGCTCGACAGCCAATTTAATTCACGTGGCATAAAGTTCGCCGCCGCGATTAGCACGCTGGTGGTGTCGATCTTTTACCTCATTCCACAAATGGTTGGCGCAGGCGCATTGATCTATCCCCTGTTGGGCTGGGAGCATTGGATAGGCGTTACGGCGGTTGGCGGCGTCGTCATCGTGATCGTCGCGACCGCTGGCATGGTCAGCACCACCTGGGTGCAATTCATCAAAGGTGGTTTGCTCGTCCTGCTCTGCACGCTGATGACGTGCATGATTTTGAATCGCGGTTTGACCACCAAAGTTCCAGAAGGCGCGCACGCCTTCCGCACCGTGCCTGCGAGCGAAATCACTGGTATTGCTGGCGTAGAAATCCTGCCCGCCAGTGACGGCTGGAAAGACCGAGCCTATGTACGAGTCAAAAGCGCTGACGGCAGCGTGGCGATTTGGCGCAAGGCCGGACCGCAAGGTCATGAAGGCGACGTGCTATCGGAGACTCAATCCGTCACCGTCACCGCTGACAAGAAGACGATTATCAACGGCAAAGAAGGCGGCGTCCTGCTGCCTGTCGGCCACGTCGCGAAACTGCCTGACGGCAAAGAATCAACCGGTGCACTCGATCCGTTGGAATTCTTGCGTGTCTTTCAAGACAGTGACATCGTCCAGTGGAAAAAAGAGAAAGCTCCGATCGTCGCGAATGGCGAATCGACCACGGTTTATTACCAGCAGATATCAACTGGCGCCTCGCTGTTGACCGCTGGTGGCAGCGCAACTTTTTCTGGCCTGCGCAGCGATAGCACCGTGGCGAAAATCGATTTCCTTTCGCTGATGCTGGCGCTGTTCTTGGGCACCGCGTCATTACCACATATTTTGATCCGCTATTACACCGTGAAAGATCAAGTCAGCGCGCGCAAAAGCACCATTCTTGGCATCGCTTCGATTGGCTTCTTCTACGTCTTGACGCTCTATTTGGGTCTCGGCGCCATGACCAGTGGAGCCCTGCCAGTAGATCCGACCGGCAGCAACATGGCTGCGCCGCTGTTGGCGAAGAGCTTTAATGAACTGCTGTTCGCTATTATTTCCGCCGTCGCCTTCACCACTGTGCTAGGCACCGTCAGCGGTTTGATCATGGCCGCGAGCGGCGCGGTCGCCCACGATTTAGCGACCAATCTTTTCAAGCTCAACATGAATGAAGAGCGTCAGGTACGCGTGGCGAAATTATCAGCCGTGGTAGTCGGCCTGATCGCTATCGCCCTGGGTATCGTCTTTAAAGATCTCAACGCGACCTTCTTAGTGGCCTGGGCGTTCAACATTGCTGCGTCAGCGAATCTGCCCGCGCTGGTGATGTTGCTGTTCTGGAAAGGCACCACCAAGCAAGGCATCACCTGGGCCATCATGGTCGGAATGATCGCCTCACTCGGTTGGGTACTGGGCAGCAAAGAAGCGCTGCAATTTGTCTACCATTTCGCGCCAGCCGAAGCGGCAGCGAATGCCATCGTGCCCTTTAGCCAGCCCGCGATTATCACCGTGCCGCTCGGCTTCCTGGTCTTGATCGTGGTGTCGTTGCTGACCAAAAAAACGGGAACCGCGAAAGTGTTGGCTAAGAAATAGAATCGTTCGGGCCTCATTGCCCCAACGTTATGATTAACAAGCAGGCCTGGAGCCTGAGTCTTTCTTGGCGGTCGCACTGATCGTCGTTTGCAAAAGCCCCCGTTGGGGGCTTTGTTCACCAATCGCCTTTGTGGGTCATGAGCAGGCTTGTTCTTCACGTTCATTTGTCCGTTACTGCGACAGCGACTGACGCAATCGCGCGCGAACAGACCACCGTGACATAGATCGCTGTCCGGAAGCGGGCACAGTCAACGTCATTAAAGAACCCCTGGAGGGTCGCCAATGATCACGTCGTTTTTTCGGTCACTTATATTGAGCATGTTCGCAGCGATGCTGATGGCCGGTGAACCTCCATCAACGGCGTCCTGGGAAGCTTTCAAAGCCACCCATGTCGACGCCTTAGTTGGCTTTGTGACCGCTGGCAGCGGCGGTGACCAAAGCGGCTCTTTGGAATTAGAGGTGCGCCAAGAAGCAGCGGCTTTCGCCAAGAAAATTGACAGCAAATCGGCCAAGCTGAAAAATCTTTTCGCCCGCAAACGAGTGATGACGGCGGAGGAAGCCGCTGCCGACAAAGTCCTGCGCGCAACGGTGACCACGCGCGAAAAAACGCGACTGGCAGCCGAATCAGCGGCCAAAAACGATACGCCAGTCGCTTTATCTGAAGCCAGTAACGTGGTTGAGGAATACGAACATTTACGGCAGCGCATCCTCAATGAGCAACTCGCTTTTGCGCTGCACATTTCTCTCGACCCAGACGATCCGCCGTTGGTGGTTTTGCGCAAAAGTGTTTTGCTCCAAATAAAAAACTTTTTCGGTCAAGCCCGCTGGGCGTGGGAAAAAGCTTTCAAAAATAGTCTTGAGCGCGCCTTGTTGGCAAAATATGAACCATGGAATTTTACCTGGGTTTGCGCCAAAGACAGTTGGGGAGAACTGACCTTAACCCAAGACGGTCCAGCCGTGAAAGGCCGCTGGCGCAATGGAACTCTCAGCGGACAAATGAAAGGCCGCCATCTGGAAGGCGCCTGGCAGGGCACCAATGATAAAGGCGCCAATGAAAAAGGCACGTTCACCTTCACTCTCGGCGGAAATGACGACCTTTTCGATGCCCGTGTCGCTGGCAGCATTGGCGAAGCCAAACACTGGAATGCGCTGCGCAAAGACGCCGCCGATGCCGCCGATGCCCTAAGGGCCACCAGCGAAATCGCAGAACCGGAAGTCAAACCGGAACCCCAGCCAGAGCCGTGAAAACGCCTGCGTCACGGCAGTAATCCTAGAAAACGACGTGGAGTGAAAGCCAGCGGCACTGGCCGCGAAAGCGCGCTCGATACGGTATGGAATTACACTCAGCCAAAAGTTTGGTGGCGCGCGGAGTGAGCACGAGAACGGGATAAAAACCGTTCTTTGCGGTTCCTTACGGCAAACAAGTGCTCACCTGAATTTCCGCCAAAGCCAGCCCAAAGGCGCCCACTGGCCTCCTTCGACTGCGGACCATACTCCCGCCCACTATGATTATTCTGCACACCGAAGCCTCGCGCGGATGGGGCGGCCAAGAGCTGCGCATCCTCAGTGAAATCAGGGCTATGCGCTTACGCGGACACACCGTCTTACTGGCTGCGGCGCCTGATAGTGAATTGGTGCAGCGTACCGCCGGTACAGCGGACGCCCCGCTGGTTCTGCCCTTTAAGGGCAAGTTCGACCGGGCCACTATTCGCGGACTGCGTGAAATTATGCGGCGAGAAAAAGTCGACGTGCTGAATACCCACAGCTCAATCGATGGGTGGAACGGTGCCCTGGCCTGCCGCACCATGCCTGCCGTCCGGCTGGTCCGCACGCGCCATCTCTCTATTCCGGTCAAGCGCAATTGGCCGACGCGCTGGGTCTATAACCGTCCGCATGCGCTGGTCACCACCGGTGAAGCGCTGCGTCTGCAACTGATCCGCGTCAATCACCTGCGTCCAGACAAGCTGTTGTCGATCGCCACGGGTGTCGATTTAACGCGCTTTGATCCAGCGGCCTATGATCGTTTGAAAGTCCGCCGCGAATTCGCCATTCCTGCTGACGCGCCGCTGATCGGTATGATCGCGATGATGCGTCCCATGAAGGGTCACGTGGTGCTCTTGGCCGCGTTGCCAGTGATCGTCGCGGCCCTGCCCAATGTTCACGTCCTGATTGTCGGTGATGTGTTAGATGACAATCCGATGCCGCAGGAATTACGCGCCGAGGTCGCCCGCCTGGGGCTGAGCCAGCGCGTCCATTTCGCCGGCCTGCGTCAGGACATTCCGGATATCCTCGCAGCGCTTGATCTGAAAGTGTTACCGTCGGTCAGCGACGAAGGCGTGCCGCAAAGCCTGACGCAAGCGATGGCGATGGGCGTTCCGGTGGTCAGCACCACCGTCGGCGCCATCGGCGAAGTGGTTGAGGAAGGCGTCACTGGTCGCCAAGTCAAACCGCACGATGTCGCTGGCTTCGCCGCAGCGGTGATCGCCCAGCTGACCGATCGCACTACCGCTCAACGCCTCGCCCTGGCAGGTCAGGAACGGGTTCGTCGATTTTATAGCGTCGAGTCGATGACCAGGCGCACCGAAGCGCTTTACGATCGCCTGCGCGCCGGCCAACCGGCGTGGCCGGAACCACGCTGAGCTGCTTGCATGTGCCGACTCGTCGCCGTCATTGATCGCCGTGGTTCCCGTGGCCGTGCCACGCGTGGTCTGATTGAGACCATGCGCGACACCATGCGTGCTGGCGGCCCAGACGACGCCGGTGCAGCGTGGTTCGCGCAGGACAGCGTTGCCCTCGGTCATCGCCGTTTGTCGGTGATTGAACTCAGTCCGCTCGGCCATCAGCCCATGGCCAGCGCCGACGCGCGCTATCACGTGGTGTTTAACGGCGAAATCTACAACCACGCCGACATCCGCAACGAACTGGAAACGCTCGGCCACGCCTTCCGTTCGCACAGCGACACGGAAGTCATCCTTGCCGCTTACGCACAATGGGGCACCGACGCCTTCACTCGTTTTCGCGGCATGTGGGCCTTGGCCTTGTGGGACGACCGTGAGCAACGCTTATTGCTGTGTCGTGACCGCATCGGCGTCAAGCCGTTGTACTGGTATCATCAAGGCGGCCTCACGTTGGTGGCCAGCGAACTGAAAGCGCTCTACGCTCATCCAGATCTGCCACGGCATATTGATCCCGCCGGACTACGTCTGTTTCTTCAGTACAATTACATTCCCTTTCCGCACACTATTTGTCAGCACGTGCAAAAGCTGGCGCCGGGCACCTGGCTGAGCATCGACCGTGAAGGCCACATCGAGCGCGGCGCTTACTGGCGTCTGGAAGACGCCGCGACCAAGCCAGCATACGGCGGCGATGAACGCGAAGCTGCCGATGAACTCGAACGACGTCTACGAGAGGCCTTTCGTTTGCGTTTAGTCAGCGATGTGCCGGTCGGATTGTTCCTGAGCGGTGGCGTCGATTCCAGTCTGCTGCTCGCTCTGTTGAGTCAGGAATCTGCGACCCGTTTGAAGACCTTCACCATCGGCTTCAGCGGTACGAGCATGGATGAAGCGCCGTACGCGCGCGCCGTCGCTACGGCACTCGGCAGCGAGCATCATGAACGAGATCTGAGTGCAGACGAGGCGCTCACCATCATCCCACAATTGCCAGAGGTGTGGGACGAACCGTTTGCTGATGCCAGCACCATGCCCTCTTTGTTGCTCGCCCAGTTCGCACGCCAACACGTTACCGTGGCATTATCCGCCGACGGCGGCGACGAACTGTTCGGCGGTTATCCTAAATACTGGCGCAGCCGCGATCGCGCGCGCCGGCTTGCCAACCGCTGGGGCATCGATGCGTTGCGCGCAAAATTACCGCACGCGTTGCTTGACCACCTCTCTCGCCGATACGGCATCGGCATCACCAAACTGATCAAGGCGAAAGAGATTCTTGCCTCGCCGCGCGCCCTAGTGCACGCGGCTTTCGTGATCGGCCAGCAGGCCTTCACCGACGGTGAAGTCGATCGCCTCATGACGCGGCCAGCACCTGCGGTCGAGACCGCCTTCGACACTTGGAATCGCTTCCCGCTTGATGATCTCAATCGCATGATGGCGGTCGATTTGCAGACCTACCACGTCGATGACATCCACGTCAAGGTTGATCGCGCCACGATGGCCCATGGCCTAGAAGGCCGCGAGCCGCTGGTCGATCACCAGTTAGTGGAGTTCGCGCTGACGCTGCCCGAATCATTCAAAATACACGGCGGCACTGGCAAACACCTGCTGCGCCAAGTGCTCTATCGCCATGTCGACCGTGCCCTGATCGAACGACCCAAGATGGGTTTCTCACCGCCGCTTGATCGCTGGCTGCAGCACGAGCTGAAACCGCTGGTCGACCGCGTGCTCGATCCCAAACGCGTGGCGCAGGCCGGTGTGCTCGACCCCGCACTCGTCACCTCCATCCGCGACTCCCATCGCCGACGCAGCAAAGACAACACCCAACGAATTTGGAATCTGGTGATATTCGAACAATGGCGTGAGCACTGGGGCTTTACGCTCGCCTGAGCCTAGAAAATGCAGTAGAAAACCATTTTACCGCTAAGCCGCCAAGAGCGCAAACGACTTACAGGAAAATCAAGCCTCACCCGTTTGGTGAAGCCATTGATCATCTCAATTTTGATTTAAGCCTTTGCTTTTCTTAGCGTCTTTGCGCCTTAGCGGTGGAAGTTTGAATTCCTACTGCGGTTTTTAGGATAAAATATCGGCGCTTTTCAACATCTTGCCGTGCCTTGAGCGCATGCGGGCTGTCAGCTGGGAAGAGGAAATATGTAAGAAATTCTCGGCGAAGGCTTCGCTGCACCTGCCGAACTAGGCACCAGGGAAAGTAATGTAATCACCATGTCCCTAAGCATGGCATGCTTGCTTAACCCATGCCACTCTCTCTGCTCGAAAATCAACCCTATGTCGTCTGAACAACCCATTCAATTAGCACTTGAAGTATCGACGCTGTGCGAAGCACACCGGACTGGTACCGGACGTTATGCGATGGATCTTATCTGCGCGTTAGATGCTCGTCCTGACGTGCAAGTGAACGCGCTGTTATATCGGCTATCGCGTTGGCGAAAACGACACCTGCGTTATCAAGCGGAACGGTCGCGCTGGTACCTAGAAAAGGGACCGCGTCCTTGGGGATTAAAAATTGATGTCGTACACGGTACTGATGTACGTGCACCAAAGTGGTCGCGCAAACCCTGCGTCATTACGTTGCATGATGTTTTTCATGCCCTGCCTTTTTCTCTCGGTTGGTCAAGCGCTGCCTTTCGCACACGTAGCCAAACGATGTATGCGCGTATCGCCCGTGATGCTGACGTCGTCATTTGTGTGAGCAAAACGACGCAACAAGATTTTTTAAATAACTACCGTTTTCCCGCCGAACGAACCGTCGTCATACCGCATGGTATCGATAGCGCCTTTCAGCCAACGACAGAGAGTCAGCAACAAGTAATTCGTCAGCGCTACGCACGTGGGCGTCCATATATTTTACATGTAGGGGCGCTGGTCGCGCGAAAAAATCTGGTTCGCTTTTTAGACGCCTACGCCAAAGCCGGTTTATCAAAAGATTATGACATCGTACTTGCTGGTGGGGCCGGCGGGGCTTCGGGAAGCGTGCAAGATGCTATAATCAAGCATGGATTATCTGAACACGTACACGTTATAAATTATACTCCTGATGAAGATTTACATGGGCTTTATGCGGCAGCAGCAACGCTCTCCTTTCCGTCTTTGTATGAAGGATTTGGCTTGCCCGTGCTCGAAGCGATGATCTGTGAAACGCCAGTATTAACATCTAACTGCGGTGGGACTGCTGAAGTTGCTCACGGGCATGCCGTGCTGGTAGATCCGCTTGACGTCGAGGCGATCGGCCACGGATTACAAACGGCTTTATCAATGACCGGAAAACAGCGACATGCAGCAAGAAAACATGCTCAAACATTTACTTGGGAGGCCACCGCAGCTGGCACCGTCGCCGCTTACCGCCAAGCAATTGCTCAACTCGGATAACTTCATTTTAACCAATGAGGATTCAATCTGTGTTATCGCCAGCGGACCTCTCTTTTGAAATCATTCAGGTCGTGAAAATCGCTCCCAGTCAGAACCATCACGCCGTTCCGTCCATTCCCTGGTCCGCTTCCTGTGCCATCGACAAACCTAATACCGCATCAAGCGCGACGGAGAGCGCCACTACCACGCCGGCGTTACCGTCGCGAAAACCTTGCTTGGCGACATAGCTGCGCAGGAATCCCCACAGTGCGCGGAAGATCAATTGTACGGCGCCGGCTCGGCGATCTTCGTAGCGATAACGGGCTGCTTTTTTGCGTGCGTAGGCGCCACAGCGTACGAAGACATCGGCGTAATCGGTGAAGCTGTAGTGGTGCAAGGCGCCTGGCAGCAGCAGAATCGGCCCACTGGTTTCAACGGATTCGTGAATGAGTCGGTCGTTAAATTGCGCACAGGTACGATTGAACAAACGCACGGTGTGGTCCGGCGACCACTGACCATAGCGGACTTCGCGAGCGCCGATGTAGGTCCGCCGACGGATGCTCCAGGCACGCGTCAGATCCGTATAATCTAATACTTGGACGGTAGTGGCCGCTTCGTAATCGATGACTTCGTCATCGTCGATCACCAACACCCAGTCGTGTTTTGCTAATTCCACCGCGCGTTGTTTTTGCGGTCCGTAACCGAGAAACGGCTGATGTTCAACGCGTGCATTATGAGTGGCACAGATTTCACGCGTGCGGTCAGTTGAGCCGCTATCGAGTACCAGGATTTCATCACAAAAACCAACCGCTGAGAGCACGCGGTCAAGATGGCGTTCGCCGTTGTGAACGATCAGCACGGCAGAGATCTTGAGTTTTTCTAGCCCCGAAAGGGTCGCGCGGCGGCGAAGCGGTGGATGCGGTGCGGCGGTCGGCTCTGACATGGGCGGCTACAGTCCGCTGCACACCCGGTCGTACAAGCACCGGTAACGGGTGACCATCACCTCTGCAGAAAATCGCTGCACTGCCCGATGATGCGCGGCGCTGCCCAAGCGCTGACGAAGTGCAGGATCACCAATCATACGCAGCAACGCGTGCGCTACGCCAGCATGATCGCGCACGGGAACTAACAGGCCGTCGACCTGATCGTCAATCAATTCAGGCAAGCCGCCGGCGCGCGTCGCCACCACGGGTAAGCCGCAATACATAGCGTCCATCACCGATGAGCCGAGGCCTTCTAAATGCGAAGTGAGGGTGAAAATATCCAGCCCACGCAGAACGTTATTGATGTCCTGACGAAAACCGGTGAACACCACTCGTTGTAGTTTGAGCTGGGTCGCCCAGGCCTTCAGTTCGCTTTCCAATTCACCGGTACCAACGATCAACAACCACGCTTTGGCCGCGACCGCTTCAACGTGCTGCCACGCAGCCAACAACGTGCGATGATCTTTGTGATCGGTCAAATGCGCGGTCACGCCGACTAGCACGGCATCTGCGGGCAGCGAAAACTCCTGCCGCAACGTGCTGTTTTGCACAGGGAAACGCGCGAAGTCGATACCGTCGTGAATGACCTCGATGCGCTCAGGCGACACGCCACCAGTGATCATCACCTGACGAACGCCTTCCGATACGGCCGCGTGGCGGGCAACGGCTCGGCAATATTTCCAGCGCGAAATCCAACCCCGTTTAAGCGCAAAGTCGACCCGTCGGGTGACTACCAAAGGAACGCCGGTGCCACGACACGCCAGTGCGCCCAGGCTATGCGCGTGGCTGGTGTGGGCATGAACGATGGCGATCTGTTGATCATGGATGAGCGCGCGCAGCGCACGAATCGCAGAAAAATGCCACTGCCCACGCATGGCGATGTCGGTGGTCTCAAGTCCTGCGTCTCGACTCGCTTTTGCCATCGGCGAGCTGGGCTGAGCGACCACCACCGGACGATACGCAGCGGTCAGACCCTTGGCCAATAACAGCACTTGGTTTTCACCACCGCGCCAACCGTGTTCGGTGTTCAGCTGTAAAATTCGCTTCGGCGGTTCAGCGCTCATCGCGTTCCGCCAACTCGACCCTTAGCGACCACCACCCATTCGCCGTCGTCATCGGCTTCGTAGGCGGTAAAGCTGCCGTCCAAACGTTCTGCCACCGCCCAGGAACGAAAGCGCTCGACCGAGGCCCATTCTTCCTCGCGTTCTTCTCCATCACGGCTGCTGAAAGCGATGCGCACGGCCATGGCGGCAGCGGATCGTGCGCCACGCGTCTGACAAGTCTGGGTACGTCGTCTGGTGGCCAGTCAGCGGGTCGCTGGCATGCTCGTGACGATGACGGTTGTTGAACGCTTTTTCGTCAAACGCTGGTGGAGCCCGCGTCTGCGCGTCGTCGTTGGGCTGCTGTTCGCCGCGTTGATCATCATTTTGGTGTTGCCCGATTGGCTGACGCCGGTGGCCCGCTGGTTGGGGTGGTGCAGCGGCGGGGCGATCGATCCCGTGCTGTGGTTACAAAATGGACGCGCGGCAATCGGTACATTATCCGCCATGGCGGCGTGGCCGGTCGTGCCGGCTTTGGTCAGCTGCGGGCTTTTGCTGGCGTGTTGGATTATTCCATCTGGACCTCCACCGCTGCGTCGACCGTCGCTGGTTATTCGTGACGAAACCGCGATGGCAGTGGGAGCGCTGTTGCTGTTTGAACCGTTGATGCACCTGGGGTTTCTGGCGTGGAGTAAATGGTATCCGTCGGTGGTCAGTCTCGACGCGGTGCTGCCCGTTCCTTTGCAGGCGCTTGCTGCGGGAGCTCAAGGATGGTGGTCGGGAACATTAACCATTCTGACGTTTTCGACTCTCGTCCCGATCGCTGAAGAGTTGTTTTTTCGCGGACGGTTGCTGGATGTTTTGCGTACACGCTTAGGCGGCACCCCCGCCGCCACCATCTCTGCCGTCAGCATGACCACCGTGGCCTTCGCCAGCGCCCATGGCACGCAGGTGCAAGCTTTTTTAGCCATTCCGCTCGGTTTATTATTCGCCCTCATTCGCTTGCGTGGCGGCGGCATGAGTGCCTGCATCGTCGCTCATGCCTGTCACAATACCTTGCTGTTATTTGTTGGACCCTTGTTGTTCGCTCGTCCATGGGCGGCGCCGTTGTTGGCGTTGGCCGGCACCATGATGATCGCTGCGGCCTGGATCGATCACCCACGAACCTCGCTACGCACACGCATTCCGAATCGCCTGCGCCCGGTGGTTGCCGTCTTAGGAGTCCTGGCCGCTGCGACCGTGATCTTCAGCACGCACACGAAATACCGCCTAGTACAGGATCATTTATGGGCGGGCGCCGCTCACCGCATCATCACGCAATGGCGAGTCGATAACGATGTCTTGCTACGGCGCTTAGATTTTCAGGAAACTCGCGGACGTATAAATACCCATCGACGTGATAAGCTCTACGGTCTGCTGATAGAACAGCCTTGTCAGCACCTGCCCAACGGCAATCCACGTCAGGCCGAAGTGCTCGCGCAACTGGATCCGCAACGTTTCGCTCAGCAGCTTCGTGATGATCAGATTTATGACGCGTTGCTCGACCTCGCGGATTGTCGCGCGACCTGGGAACGCCTCGCCACGGCTGCGCGCCATTTGGGCTTACGCAGCAGTCGTGATCTGGCGTCGATCGTCACATCCCATCCCGAAACTTTGCTGCAATGGTTCCCGTTGCCGGAGCGCACCGCCGAATGCGTCCAACAAATCATTGCCACCAGCACCTTTGATCGCCGCCGATTACTCGCCGCTCTTGAGCGAGCGCAGCCAGGAAAAATCGCTGCGGTTCTATTTGCTTTGCCCATTGAAAATATCACGCCACTCGATCGTCGGCATCTTTTTGTCCATTATCCCGACGCCAAAAAACGCCTGGCAGAATTAGCGAAGACCGACCCCGCACGAGCGAAAGCTTTGGGCGGAGGTGAAGATGACGCAGGCGACAAGTGACTCCACTGACAAGTGACTTCGCTGACAAGTGACTCCACTGACAAGTGACTCCACTGACAAGTGACTTCGCTGACAAGTGAGCGGTGAGGCTTGTTAGGCTTCTCGTCATCGAAAAGGCCGCACTGCACCAGAACAACGGAGCAACGCTCGAAGCGGAAGCTCACAAAATGAGCTGACACGACGGCGCCGTTGCACTTATTGCATTTAGGCTAGCCTGCCACCGAATCACCTGGGAATGCATCATGACCACCGCTGTATTGAAAAACCTGACGGTAAAGCCAACCACTGAAACGATCGCCGTTGCCAAGGCGTATCGTTCCGCTTTGCGTCACGTTGGGCATGGTCGAGTAAAGATCCACGCGTCTGGAACAAAGGCTGAGATCACCTTGCCAATGGGAGTGGCAAAGATGCTGGGAAGCATGCTCACGGCCCTTGGTGATGGAAAGTCTATCCGCCTGACGGTGGACGATGGGGAAGTGACCACGGTCGAAGCCGCGAAAAAACTTGGGGTCTCGCGCCCGTTTATTATCACTCAGATTGAAGCCGGACGTCTGCCTTGCCGGATGGTTGGCTCTCACCGACGCATTCGCATCATTGATCTGGAGGCCTTTGCGCAACGGATGCAGCGCACCAACAAGGCGCTGCAGGAACTGACAGATCAAGCGCAGAACTTGCAGATGGGTTACTGATGGGTGCTGACCTGTGCTGACGGCCCTGCTCGACGCTTGCGTGCTTTATCCTGCACCTCTTCGGGACCTGCTCTTGTCTTTGGGCGTCCATTGCCCGATTCGCTTGCGTTGGAGTTCGCAGATCCACGACGAGTGGACGCGGAACCTCTTAACCAAGCGTAAGGATTTGACGCGCGCACAAGTCGACCGCACGCGTTCTCTCATGGATCAAGCCTTGCCAGATGCTTTGGTGACGAATTTCGAACCTCTCATTGATACCCTGACTCTCCCAGATCCTGACGATCGTCATGTCCTGGCTGCCGCGATACACGCCAAGGCTGACCTCATCGTCACCTGGAACCTCAAGGATTTCCCGTCCAGAACTCTCAAAAACTACCACCTTGTCCGAGAAAACCCGGATGTCTTTATTGTAAAGGTAATCACCGAGCATGAAGAGTCTGCCATTGAGTCGATACGGAACCTGCGCGCTCGACTACGCCATCCACCGGTTACAACTGCGGATTTGATGGAGACGTTCGCCAAACAAAAATTAGCCAAAGTGGTCGCGCATCTTCGCCAGCCTTCTATTTTCGGCCACTTATAGTGCTCGCTGGCTGATCGCTTGCTGATCGCTTGCTGATCACTTATGACGAGCCGCTTTTCCCCAAACAGCAGCGCTGGCCAAATGCGGCCCGGCACTGATCTTGCCCTCCATGTCACGCCCATTTAAGCGTCTTCGTCATCAGCTTCGCCTCGCCTGTGGCCGTCATCGCCACCATGAGCGGGCGCTGACCAATTTGTTGACGCATCATCACCTTGATCTGGTGGTCGACGTCGGCGCGCACACGGGTGGCTACTGTGAGTTGTTGCATGATCTTGGCTATCGTGGCGAGGCGATTCTGGTTGAGCCGCTTTCTTGGGCACACGAAAAACTCTGCGTAAAGGCTTAGCGTTTTCCGCGCTGGCAGGTGGCGCCCCGCTGCGTGCTTGGCGCAACGCCCGGAGAAGCGCGACTCAAGGTGGCGCGTAATGGTGTGAGCAGTTCGATGTTAACGGCAACGCCTGGACAAGATGGCGGAGATTTGGCGCAGGTGGAAGAACAGGTCGTGCCCCAACGAACGCTTGATGAACTGCTGGCGACGGTGGACCTCGATAAACACCAAACGCTGGTAAAACTCGATGTGCAAGGCTTTGAGTCCGCCGTTCTTGACGGTGGACGTACGGTGCTTCCAAAGGTGCGAGCACTGCAACTCGAACTTTCCGTACAGGCGCTCTATCAAGGGCAGGCGGATTGGCTGGCGTTGCTTCAGCGCTTATGTGGTGAAGCCGGCGAGGGCTGGCGCCTGTGGCAAATTCCTGAGCTTTCGACCGATCGTGCCAGCGGTGAACTCCAACAATTCGATGTCATCCTTGTTCGTGGAAAGCGTTGATCCGCGTTCTTTGCTGTTAGACGATTCGCTTCGTTAGCCAGCGAATCTGAAACAATGACTCGCAAAGTTCTCCGGGTTTCTACGCTACGCGTCCGCTGCTGCCGTGGCTTCAGCTTCGCCGTCGCTTGGCTTAATCTTGTGCTTGTAAGCCGCGCCAAGGAAACCGCGAAACAACGGATGCGGCAGCACTGGGCTGGACTTAAATTCTGGGTGTGCCTGAGTGGCGATAAAAAACGGATGGTTTTTCAGTTCGACGATTTCAACCAACGAGGCTTCGGGCTTGTTGGCGTCAGGCATGTAAAGCCCGGTAAACTGCATACCGGCGGCTTCAAATGGTGCGCGATACGCGTTATTGAATTCGTAACGATGGCGATGGCGTTCCTGCACGACTTCCGCGCCGCCATACAGCTTGGTGGTTTTGCTGCTCTTCTTCGTCAAGGTGCAGGGGTAATTTCCCAGACGCATGGTGCCACCCAGGTTGCCAGCGGCGACAATGTCTTTCTGCGATTCCATCACCACGATCAATGGATCGGGGGTTTTCTCGTTCATCTCGGTGGAGTTGGCTTCGCTCAAACCGAGCACGTTGCGCGCGAACTCGATGCACGCCGCCTGCATGCCAAGACACAGGCCCAGATACGGAATGCCGTTCTCGCGAGCAAAACGAATCGCGCGTAATTTGCCTTCGAAACCACGCTTACCGAAACCGCCAGGAACCAGAATACCGTCGACGCCTTTGAGTTTTTCTTGCCAGTGTTCGTCTTTTTCCAGCGATTCCGATTCGATGCGCACGATGTTGGCTTTCAGCAAGTGACTAAAAGCGGCGTGATCAACTGATTCGGTCACCGATTTGTAGGCATCCTGATGATCAATGTATTTGCCGACCATGGCGATGGTGACGGTGTCCTTGGGCTTCCTGATGTGATGCACCATCAGATCCCAGGCTTTCATGTCGCATTCACGCACGCCCAGCCCAAGGCTTTTGCACACCAGTTGATGAACCAACTGTTTTTCCAGGACTTGCGGCACTTCGTAGATGGTGTTGGGCACGTCGGGCAGATCGATGACTTTGTCTTGATCGACGTTGCAGAACAACGCGAGTTTTTCTTTGACGCCTTTGACTAACGGCTTTTCGCTGCGGCACATCAGGAAGTCGGCAACGATACCGATCTCACGCAATTTTTGCACGCTGTGTTGCGCCGGTTTGGTTTTAATCTCGCCAGCCGCTTTGATGAAAGGAATATAAACCAGATGGATGAACAGCACGTTTTCGCGCCCTAATTCATGGCGCATCTGGCGCACCGCTTCCATAAACGGCAAGCCCTCAATATCACCGACGGTGCCGCCAACTTCGCTGATGACGATGTCGACATCAGGCCCGCCCAGGCTGCGAATGTTGGCTTTGATTTCGTCGGTGACATGCGGCACCACTTGCACGGTGCCACCGTTGTATTTGCCCGCGCGTTCTTTTTGGATGACCGACTGGTAGATTCTACCGCTGGTTACCGTCGAATTCTTCGAACACGGCACGCCTAAGAAGCGTTCGTAGTGACCAAGATCTAGATCGGTTTCGGCGCCATCGTCGGTGACGTAAACTTCACCATGCTGAAATGGATTCATGGTTCCCGGATCAACGTTCAAATACGGATCCAGTTTTTGAATCCGCACGCGGTAGCCCATGTTGATCAGCAAGCGTCCCAGCGAAGCCGCCGCGATACCTTTGCCCAGCGAACTGACGACGCCGCCAGTGACAAAAATGTGGCGAGTAGGGCCGTCGCGTTTATGTGCTGCATTAGACATGGAAAGATCCTTGGCGAGGGCATTTCAGAAGCGGGGAAGAAAAGAGCGATGAAAGTGCGATGAAAGAAGTGGCGGTTTGGACGAACGTGATCATGTGGTTTTTCACGTTGGTTTTGTCGCTGGTTTCGTGGCTGGAGAAGAACCCTGAGCGCGCCAACGCGTAACAAAGGCGTCATAATCCGCGCGCACGTCGACTCCCGGTGTTGCGTGCTCAACCACGGCGCAGGCGATACCAATACCGGCTTCCAGTGCGCGCAACTGCTCCAGCTTTTCCGCACCTTCCAAACGACTTGGCGGCAATGCAGCGAATGCCAACAGCACCTCGCGACGATAGGCATAAATGCCAAGATGACGATGACAGGTTGCCGCAGCGCCACCGGCATCGCGGTCATAAACGGCTGGACAACGCGTAAACCACAACGCCCGATCGCCCGCGCCTAATACGACTTTCACATTATTGGGATTGAGCTGCTCA
Source organism: Planctomycetota bacterium (assembly GCA_031382605.1). Taxonomy (GTDB): domain Bacteria; phylum Planctomycetota; class UBA11346; order UBA11346; family UBA11346; genus BOG-1363. The sequence goes on from JANMYZ010000115.1 coordinate 17,015, forward strand.
GCGACTCCGCCAGCAACGCACAACGTCGCGATGCCCGCCCACGGATGCCGCTCCAGCAATGCCGCAACCATACGAATATGTTCCGGATCCATCTCCGGTTCATCGCCTTGCACGTTGACCACGATGGCATCGCTGCGCAGTCGTGCGATTTCAGCGATGCGATCGGTGCCTGACTGATGATCAATCCGCGTCATCTGCGCTGCGACCCCAGCCGCACGCGCGGCGGCGACCAACAGCGGATCATCAGCGCACACCGTCACCGACTGCGGGCCAAACGCTTCTGCGGCACGTTCGCACGCATGGGCAATGAGTGGCCGACCAGTTTCCGCCAACAACAATTTTTCGGGCAGGCGAGTCGACGCACGCCGGGCGGGAATGAGCACGGCAGTCATGAGGCGACTCCATCCGCGCTGGCCGCGCAAAACCAGCGACAAAGCTGCTGTAAACCAAGAGGCTGAAGCCTCTGGCAGTCAACGGGCCGAGGCCCACGACACCACATGTTGATGAAATCTTGGATGAGTGCTCCTGAACGCACCGACAGGCCCAAGGCGGGAGACCGTAGGCTAGGTCGGTGGTAGTCAATGCTGGGCGAGCGCACCGAAAAGGCCGGCGGAAAAACCACGAAAAGTCTATTTAATCAGGCTTTTATCCGCCTTTTTTCAGCGGGCCGAAGACCGCGACGAATCACACAATCGGGCGACGACGAATGCTTTCGGAAGATTTTTTCTCGACGATCGCTGTGGTCGCTCTTCCTGACGTGCCTGAAATGGCTTTGGCCGCCTCGCTGCTGTCGCTGTCTTGCGCTTGCTGCAACTTCACGCGCTGGGTGAATTGACGCAGCACTTTATTGGCCAGCGCGATGTCGGCGACGCGATGCTTGAGGTCGCAGGTGCAGTTATAAATCAGCGAGTCAAAAGTGATGTCACCGGTGGTTTGGAAACCACGGCGGTCATTGGCCGCGATGGCTTTCAGCAACGTCCGCTGGCTGACCATGGGATCTTTGATGCCACGAATGGCCCACACGAACGGATGGGTGCCGGTGACGACTTCATAGACCACAATCGCCCACGAATAAATGTCGCCACGCATGTCCACCATGGTTTCGCGCTCGCCGGTCAGGGCGTAAAACGCCTGCTCAGGGCTGGAGTATTTCGGCGTTAACAGCACCGCTTCTTTGCTGGAGCGGCGTGAACGCCAGCGAGCGATGCCAAAGTCGGCGATTTTGCCCTGTCCTGGTCCGAAGATCAGAATGTTCTGCGGCTTGATGTCGCGATGCGCTACTTGGTGATCGTGGGCTTCTTTAATGCCATCCGTCGCCCGACACACAGCTTCAAGTAAACTGACGCGATCAAACCCAGGTAAATGACTGCGGCCCTTGAACACCCGATCAAGCGAGCCAAAGCGCGCACGTTCGGTGATCATGAAGGGCAGGATGTGGACCGGGAAGAACTCCCGCAATTCTGGCGACAAATCGCTGGGGACTTCCGCGTCGCCGTATTCAAGCACCTGCAAAATGGCATTGCTACGACGCGATAAGATCATGGTCTTTTCGCACTCAACTTTGAAGGCACCGAAAGCCGAAACAGCGTCTTCGAGTTCTTCGACCATCGGCACAAAAATCTTCACCGCGACTTCTTCGCCATGATAAAAACCGCCGTACACCACGGTTTCTTTGCTGGCTCTGGCGAGCGGCTCAACCAATTGGATTTGTTGCGAGAGGAACAGCTCTTTCAACGTCGCATCGAAAGCCGCTTGATGCAAATTACGGCGCTGCAACAAGTCGTTGGTTGGTGTACCAGCGGTGGTCGTTTCCAGATGATCTTCGCCGACGCCCCAGTCACTCATAAGCGCGGGAGTGTCTGCGGCCTGGGTTGTCGAACAACCCCTTGCCGGCGATTGCCCAGGGAGCCAAAAGGCGCCAAGAAAAGCGCTTTCGCTGGCTGGCGGTGGGTGCGACTGAGCCTAAAAAATGCGGTAGAGAACCATTTTACCGCAAAGCCGCCAAGAGCGCAAAGGACTTACAGCAAAAATAAGATTCACTCGTTTAGTGAAGCCCTTGTTCATACGGAATTGAATTCAAAACCCTGCCTTTCCTTGGCGTCTTTGCGACTTTGCGGTGGAATTTTGAATTCCGACTGCCGCTACAAGGTTGAGCCGCCGCAACTGACTCATGAAAAAAGCGTTGGGATACAAACGCCAGTGTTGCCCAGCGACCGAACACCAGCCGTCGAGCGTTCCGCTCCACAACACCTCAACGACTCCACGGCTGCCGCTCAGCGGACCACGATAGGTCAAATAACGTCGACGATGCGGCTCAGCAATAGCAACACGCCAACGTCCTTGCTGAGCATCAATCCGCAGCGTGAAGCAGCGGGCGCCGGTCTGTAAAATCAGGTCGCCATGTCGTGGACCATAGCCGCGATGCAGCAAAAAACTGGCGCGTATGACCGGCATTTGACCGCTGTTATTGAGCCGATTGACGGCTGGCGTGGCGCGCTTGGACCGCTGCGACGCCAGCGCCGACGGGGCCATCGCCAGCCATCGCCGTACGCCAAGCGGCCTCATCCAGCACGCTGGATTCTTCCATTAACATCACCGGAATACCGTCCTCGACGCGGTAGCTCCGCCGCGTTTTCGCATCGGTCGAAACCAACCGTCCGTTACAAAGCTTCAACGGAACGCGGGCCTCCGGACAGACCAAAAGATCAAATAAGTCTTGATCAAACGACAGTTTGGAGAGTTCACTCGACATCTTTTGGCCTTCCTCGGCAAGCCGCTTTACGGGCGGCAACGTTTGCATGACTTGCTTGGCCACCGTAGGGTTGCCGGTCTATGGGAAATAGCCCAACCGGGTCCTTAGCAAGCGCGCGTCACGTTACGATCGTGGGCCACAACAGTCAAATTGTCCCGACCGTCGGCTTTTTTGTCGGCGGTTCGATGGCGGTGCAGGTGTACACCACCAACGTCAACCTAGAGGCCGACCTCGCTCCGTATCCCGGCGTTCGCGTCACCGTGGTTTCGTCCTACGAAG
>JANMYZ010000124.1:0-3923 GCA_031382605.1 Planctomycetota bacterium
CCTCTGTGGTTTAGCCCTTCTCTTGCTTCTTTTTCATTCGTAGGTGTCGCGATTTCTTTGGATGGCACGGAGAAACCGATCATCTTTGTTGCAGAGGAGCAGAGCAGAGAAAGAGTTAGAGATTTTTGAACGCTCACCCAAAAGAAAAGTTTACGATTCGACCTAGCTTTTTGTCGCTTCCTCTGGTGCTCTGGTTCTCTGTGTTCTCTAGCTGGATCTGGATTCATGGGGACAACGTCATCACGTCAGCATCACCAGCCATGGCGAATGCACGATCTCGCGCAGCGCACGCAGAGGCGTTGCACAAAACTATTGCCACGGCTGTGGGAAAATCGCCGTCAGTTTTTCTGCCGAACGCCGCACCGCCATGAACGGTTCCACGGCTTCTTTCCAGCGAAAATAATGCGCTGTCTGCTGATGAGCACGAAAGGCGTCTTCATCGACATAGACTTCGTACAAACGAAAATGAGTTGGCTGATCGTTCAGCCGCAGCACATCAAAGCGACGATTGCCGGGCTCGCAAAGCGTATGGCGGTGATTGTCTTCACTCGCCGCGACGAAGGCGTCGACGTGCTCGGGTTTTACCTGAATGTCGACCCACACCACAAACATGCGCACGACCTCCGATGGCGGGGATGCTGAGCACGATGAACCACCGAGCAAGGCTACGTCGTCAAACTATCATCCCATGCAGACACGACTTGCTCGACGCTCCGATCGCGTCACGTTCCTTCACATCCTCTCGCAAAGAAAGCGACTTATATGCGCATTATTTCTGGACTTATTCGCATGATCACCGGTCTCGCCATCATGGGCATGGCGGGTTATGTCTATATGATGAACCAAGAAGCCTTGGAAGGCACGAAAGAAGTTACCGTGATGATTTTGGGCCAAGAACTCGTTGCCACACCCCAGCACATCATCATTGGTCTGATCACTGCCGCCGCGATCGGTGGGCTGATTGAACTGCTGGGAATCTTGACGTTGGTGCGCAAACCGAAGCCCGCGAGCGATCCATCAAAGTCGGCGTGAGCCAAGATCCAGCGAGAGCACCCCGCTTGGCCGCACGAGCAGCAAAAACATCAGCGCTCCGAATGCCGCAAGGCCACCGCCCAATCCGCAACCACCACCGCTGTTGGTGCCACCGCCATCAGACGAACCGCCACCACCTGATGATGCGGCAATGACCATGGTCTGCGCCAATGACGTGCCGCCGCCAGGCCCTGGGTTTATGATCGTCACGTTCGGTGTTCCGGCGCTGGCCACATAACTTGCGGGCACCGCGACGGTCAGTTGCCCAGTGGTGGCAGTCAGCGGCAGCAATGCGCTTTGCCCGGTCCACGTCACGGTCGAAGACGGCAACAAATTGGCGCCATTCAATGTCAGCGTGAAGGCGCCGCTGCCAGCGGTCACCGATGATGGTGAGATCGCTGTCAACGTTGGAGCGGGATTGACGCCACCGCCGGAGAGCACCGTGACGACCACGGCATCAAAGGCCGTGCTGTGGACGCCATCACTGACGCTGAGTAACAACGTATAGGCGCCAGCCGCGCTGAAAGTCACCGATGAATTCACTGAGGTCGGCGCGGCGATGGTGACCGTGCCGGGCGCAGTCGTCGGATCGTACAAACTCCAACTCGTGGTGATGCCAGTGCCGGTTGCGGAACCAGACAAGACCGCGCCGACTGCCAGTTGTACATTCTGATCAACGCCAGCGTCAGCGCTTGGCGCGTTCGCCGCGCGTGGGCCTTCGTTGACGCCGGTGGTGGTGATGACTTCAAACTGATTGATGTCGAGGGTTTGAACGTTGGCAAAACAGTTCGCCGGAAAGCGCTGATCGGGACACGCTGAAACGGAGAAGAAACCGCCGTTATCCGCCACGAAAGCACCGTAGGTTTTCAACGCATTGGCAACCGCTTTCGCTTGTTTGGTCCAGCTGGTCGGCACGCTGAAAGATGACTTCAAGCGTACGCGCTGACCCATCGCTGGATAATTCGCGAAATTCGCATTGGTGTTATCAATCGGCGACGCGTGGTGCGTCGCGGGATAGATAAATTCCTTGCGCGATTTGTTGACCACGATGCGCAACGCGTGTTCGATCACACCACGTTCGCATTCGTCATAACGAATCAGTGCAGGAAACAGCGGCAGTCCCGCAGCATCGCCTGAGGTCAAGCCGTTCGCTCGCAGAGTGTTACTATTCAGCGGAAAAATGGCGCCGTTGGAGGCTTGCCAGTTCGGCGTGTTATTGGTCAGCACCGCCTGCCAGGTTTCAAAAATACGCGGGGTCGCACCTAATTGTACCACGATGGAATGCCGATCTTCAGCGACGACCGTGCGTTGCCAGGCCTCCAGCGTTTCACCGGCAGGCCGTCCTGATGGCCAGGTTTCCACCGGCATGATCGACGGTATCGGCCAGGTGGCGACCGGATTCGTTCCACCGTTGAAATCGGAATCGTCCGGGTACTCCGTAAAACGAATGCCGACCAACGGCTGAGTCGTTGGCACGAAGACATAGTTCATTTCGGAAAAAACCTTGAGCGTATTCCGACTGGCATTCACCGCCACCAGATCTGCACGAATGCGTGCCATGATGTTCGCCGAATTGGCATGCACCGGACGATTGGTGATGACTTCATTCCACGAATTATCACGCGGCATGATCTGCATCGCCGCCACGATAGCATCGGCTTGCGCGGTGTTGAATGACACCGGCGTGGTGACCACCGGCACTGGCCCTAAGATACGGCCAGCGTGGTTAATGCGCTCAGCGCCAATCAAGGTGGGGACCAGTAAAAGCAAGGTCAGTAAGCGCATAGGAATCCTCACGGTGATGAAGGAGTGCGAAAACGTGCTTCAGTGATTTCCAGCGTCCCACCGGGCATCACATAAAATGCCAATGGACCTGAGCGCATGGCTGCGCCGTCGCCTGGGTGAAGTGCCAAGGCCACACCGTCAGCCGTGACGTGCAGATCCGCGCCGCGTTGAAGCAGAGCAACGTGCACCCAATCACGACCAGCGGGAACTTCGACAAACCAATTATAATTGCCGACTTGTACCTCAGCGAATGGAACTCCGGTCATACGAAGACGACAGGTCAGCTCCACATCACCGAACGTGCGCGTCGAAAGGATTCGCGCCTTGCCTTTCTGCTGAGGGTCATGGCCGCGCACTAAACCGTCGATATTGCTCCAGGTGCCATGCTGTTGCTGCCAGTCGGCAAGATCTGCCTGAGAAAACAACGGCGTCCACGCAGCGTCCACGGTCTTCGCTGGCGTAGGTGGCGAAACCTCGCGATTTTTCGCGATAAACGCCACTCCTTCGGCCACCGTCGCGCTTTGTCCTGCGGCCAGATTCAAACGCTGATCATCGCTGAGACGAATCAGCCGCACGACGCCCTGATGCAGATCGCAGGTGGTCCGGTGAACATCGCTCTGTAGATGAAACTGCGTTCCCAGAACTTCGATCCGTGCTGCGGGTGTGCTGATGGCAAAGGGGGCTCCACTGTGCTGCGAATGAATTTCTGCCTCAATCGCACCAGCATCTAAACGTAGGCCTGGGCCAATTCCTGGACGGCTGATGACCACCTGACTCCCAGGCGCAATGACGATCCGCGAGCCATCGCTCCATGACATCGTCGCGGGCAGCATCACCGTCACACGATCACCAGCGATGAGCGCCATTCCTGGCACGGTTGCGATGCGGCGGCCGCTGCGCTCCAACTGAACCTCACCAGGAATCTCTAAACGACATTCAACCGCCACTGGACGCTGACTGGCATTCATCCACCAACCGACGCTGATAATAACCGCCAATAATGCGGCAACCGCAGCCCAACTCAAAATCGGCGATGATTGACGGCGACTACGCCGCGAATTTCCGATCGAGCGCTGCACGGCGCGCACCACGGTACTCGCGGAACG
>JANMYZ010000130.1:0-2812 GCA_031382605.1 Planctomycetota bacterium
CCATGACGCGGCGTGACGCGCTGTGACGCGGGACTGCTGCGGGACCTGCTGCGGTTGTGAGGCGAGGAATTACGGGGTATATCGCCAGAGCTATTTCATTCCTGATCATGACAGGTGCCAGTGACTTCCATGCGTGATCCATTTTCAGACCCTTTCGGCAACGCGCCGCGATCCGCGATCACGACCACAAAAGGCAGCATTGAACAAGAGGAACGGAGGAACGGAGGACGGCCACAAGCTCAGCGGTCTATGTCATCGTCCTGTTTCCATCACGCTGATTTTCTGCATTCCTCCGTTCCTCCGCTCCTCTTGTTCAATAATGTGTACTTTTTCCGCTGCTTTTTCTGTTCATTCCTCGCTTTCTTTTCGGCGCTCTCATGGCGATGACTTCTCAGCGTCAGGCTGGTTATGGTTTTCTGCTGGCGCTGGGCGTGCTCGGTTTCATCACCGTCACGACGTGGCGCTATGCCAACAGCTACATCGACAACACCCGCTGGGTCGACCATACGCGTGAGGTGATGTCGCAGGTCGAGCGTTTGCATGGAGTTCTGCGCGAGGTCGAGAGTAACGCGCGTGGTTATATTCTAACCGGTGACGAAGAACTTCTGCGGCTATATCAACCGCATCGCGAAGAGCTTCGTTCTTATCAAGAGTCACTGACTCGCATGACGGCAGACAATGCTCGGCAGCAGCAAGCACTTGAAGGGTTGCGCATGCTGGTGACCGACACCTTAGTCATCATCCAACAAAGCATCGAACTCCGTCGCACCCAGGGACAAGGCGCGGCAGTGTTATTTTTGCGCAACGAAAGCGGCAAGCACACCATGAGTGTGATTTCTGCGGCGCTTGATGACATGCTGAAGCATGAAGAGCAACTGTTAGGAGAGCGTCGCTATCGCGCTCAGTCCAGCGCCCAATGGACGCTGGGCGTGTTGGTGATCGGAGTATTGGCGCAAGTTGGTTTATTAATGTGGATCTATCGTTTACTCAGCAGCGACAACGCCAGCCGTCTGCGGTCAGCGACCGTGCTGGGCGAATCTGAAGTGCGCTACCGCCGTCTGTTTGAAAGCGCCAGCGACGGCGTGCTGTTAGTCGATGCCGCCACTGCGCGGGTAATGGAATCGAATCCAGCGTTCACGCACTTACTTGGCTTCGAGCGCGATGAAGTGGTTGGTCGACGACTGTGGGAAATCGGCGTGTTCGCGGAATCGTTCGCCGATGAACGGCGCAGCACGGCGTGTTTCGATACGCTCAAAGAACAGGGCCAACTGCGACTGGATGATCTGGCCCTGATCAGCAAATTCGGCGGCATCGTCAGCGCTGAAATGGTCATGTGCGGATTTCATGCCGCTGATCGCGCGATGATCCAATGCAACCTGCGCGACATCAGCGAACGCAAGACCATGGCGTCGGCGCTGCGTCGTGCGGTCGCGCATGAACAAGCGATCGTTGCTTGCGCGAATTATGCCATCATCTCATTGGATCCCGACTTCAAGGTCCGCAGCTGCAACGCTGCTGCGGGGCGAATGCTGGGGGTCGGTGCTAGCCAATTGGTTGGACATTCACCGGAACACTTTCATCTCGCGGATGACCTCGACGCACGCATCCGCGATCTGGCGCATGAACAGAAATGTGCGATAACTCCTGGCTTTTCCGTTCTGCAACGCAAGCTGGACGCGGGCGGCGTCGACGAACGTGAATGGGTTTGGCAACACCATAATGGCCGACGCTTTCCGGTGTTGGTATCCAGCTCGGCCATGCGCAATCCCAGCGGTGACGTTATCGGTTATTTGGTTATTGCCTCAGACATCAGCGAGCGGCGGCGCATGGAGCGCGCCTTGCGCGAAACCACGCGTTTGCAGCAGGCCATTTTGGACGGCGCCAATTTCAGCATCATCTCTACCGACGTCGACGGCGTGATTATGACCTACAACAGCGCAGCTCAGCGCTGGTTGGGTTACGACGCTGCTGAACTGGTTGGTCGAGTCACGCCATCGGTACTGCACGATCCTGAAGAACTGCAAAATCGGGCGAATGAATTATCGCACGAACTTGGCCAAAGCGTTGAAACGGGTTTCGAGGCCCTGGTTGCCAAGGCCCGCACCAGTATCGCTGATGAACGCGAATGGACTTACATCACCAATCGCGGGCGACGATTCCCGGTGCGGCTGTCGGTCACCGCGTTGACCTCTAGCGATGGCGAGCTGACCGGCTATCTGGCGATCGGCATTGATCTCAGCGAACGTCGCCGCGCTGAAGAAGAACTTGATCGCTTCTTCTCGATGACCGTCAGCTTGTTGTGTATCGCTGGATTTGACGGTCATTTCAAACGTTTGAATCCGTCCTGGTCAGCTTTGCTGGGCTGGAGCGAAGCGGAATTGTTGGCGCAACCATTTATCTCGTTTGTTCATCCCGACGACCATGACCACACGTTGGAAGCGGCCAACCAACTCACCAGCGGCCTTACTACCGCTTCGTTCATCAATCGTTTCCGCTGTAAAAATGGTGCTTGGCGAACCCTGCGTTGGGTGTCGGCGCCAGACCACGAACGCGGTTTGATCTTTGCCGCCGCGCAAGACGTCACCGAATTATTGACTGTCCAGAAACAGCTCGAACAGGCCAAAGAAGCCGCCATCGCGGCGAGCCAAGCCAAGAGCGATTTCTTGGCCAATATGAGTCATGAAATCCGTACGCCGATGAACGGCGTCATCGGCATGACCGGGCTTTTGCTAGAAACATCGTTGACGGTGCAGCAGCGCAGCATGCTCGATACGGTGCGTGGCAGTGCCGACAGTTTGCTCTCCGTCATCAA
>JANMYZ010000156.1:0-2125 GCA_031382605.1 Planctomycetota bacterium
CATCATTCCAGTAACACTCACCTTTAGCGAGGCCGTGACGGGCGTCGCTCTCAATGACATCACCGTGACCAACGGTACCGCGAGCGATCTCACCGGAAGCGGCTCGAGCTATACGCTGCAGATCCATCCGAGTGCCGCAGGAACGGTGTCCGTCCAAGTCGCCGCCGCGATCGCCACTGATGCAGCCGGCAATGGCAATACGGCTGCCACCCCGCTGACGTTCACTTACACACTCACCGGACCAACCGTCACCATCAACCAAGCGGCTGGCCAAGCGGATCCAACCACCACACCGACCTTCGCGTTCACCGTAGTGTTCAGTGCTGCCGTCAGCGACTTCGTCGCAGCGGATGTCCAAGTGGGCGGCACAGCCACCGGCACGCCCGTGATCAACCTCAGCGGCAGCGGTACGATCTATACGGTGACCATAACCGGCCTCACCGGTGCTGGCACCGTCACGGCGATTGTTCCGGCCGACGTGGCCACCGCCAGCGGGCCAAACGCCGCGTCAACCAGCAGCGATAACATCATCACCTATGCTCCGGCCGCTGGCGGCGGCGCCTCCTCCTCGGGTGGTTCGTCGAGCAACGGCTGTGGTCTCGGTTCGGGCGTCGCTACCGCGATTCTGGGACTGTTCTTCGCCACGCTGCGCCTCTTCATGCTCCGCCCCGTGAGGCAACGCTGTTAACTTAGGTCTGACACACTCATCTATGCGGCCTTCTTGGCATTTTCCCTCAATCTCCAGCGTCCAAATTGGGAGAGGCATTTTCGCTGTCGACCTGGGTTTGGTCGTCGGATTCTTTCTCGACCTTGGGCGGTAACGTTGAGGCCGCGTTGATCCTAGAAAACGCAGTTGGAATAAAACTCACTGGAGGTCCCTGCGGTCATACGGGCGATGAATGAAGGGAAGTTTTCTTGTCATCAATTCGAAACAGAATCAACGACTAGTGCTTTGTCAGGGCAATAACAACTGGTTTCAGGCTGATTGAGAAGGCTACAGGATACAGGCTACGGACTACTGGTTTTATACGACGTCGCAGCACGATCCGGTGGTCTGTAGCCTGTCGTCTGTACCCAGGCGTTATCGCTTTGACGAAGCACTAGGAAATCCGCGATCAAGCAACGAGAGATCAGTAACGCCCGCTCGTCATTTCCTTTTCCACGATACGCACGCTGGCACCACACCACCGGGGCGCTCAACCGCACATCAATTTCTCCGGTAGCGTGCCGCGACCGACGCGACTAGCGTAGGAACCATGCGCGTGCTTCATCTTATTGCGCGACTCAATGATGGCGGGCCGGCGCGCGTGATTGCGCAGTTGGCGCGTACGTTGCCAGCACATGGTTTCACCATTGAGGTGGCGGCGGGTCGTTGTGCGTTGGGTGAAGGCGATCTTGGGCCGCGCTTAAAAGCAGAGGGATTGGCCGTCATCGACGTGCCGGAGCTGGGGCGCAGTCCATCGCTGGTGCGTGATGTTCGTGCGTTGTTGCGGGTTATGCGGCTGATTCGTGAGCATCGTCCGGCGTTGGTCCACACGCATACCGCGAAGGCCGGCGCGCTGGGTCGCATCGCTTGCCGGCTGTTGGGCGTGCCGTGTTTGCACACCTATCATGGTCATGTGCTCGACGGATATTTTTCGCCGTTGATGAATCGCATCGTGCATATCACCGAACGTTTGTTGGCTGGCGATTGCTACCATCACGCGCTGACGCCGTCGCAGGGACGTGACCTTGCGCGTGTTCATGCGATCGGTCGCCGCAGTCGTTGGCAGGTTCTGCCGGTGCCGGTTGCGGCGGTGATTCCAACGACGGCAGCGTGGCAGCGTGAATTACGGTCAGATATTCCGGTAGTTGGATTTCTTGGTCGATTGACGGCGGTGAAAGATGTCGATTTGTGGTTGGCAACCGTGGCGGAAATACAGCGGCATCAAGCGGTCCAAGGGGTGATCTGTGGCGGCGGACCTGAGCGTGTGCGCTTAGAAAAAGCTGCAAAAAAATACAACGTTCCGGTTCTTTTTACCGGCGCAGTTCCTGCGGGAGAAGCCCTCGCGGTGATGGATGTTTTACTGATGACCAGCCGTAATGAAGGTTTGCCGTTGGTCGCCATGGAAGCCGCTGGTTGTCG
>JANMYZ010000183.1:0-7799 GCA_031382605.1 Planctomycetota bacterium
GGTAAAATTGCTGGAGCAGATTCTGCTTGGGGCTAAAGATATTACCCACGCGGACGGCGGGACGATTTATTCTTTGAGTGAAGACGGTCAGCTGCGCTTTGAGATTTTGCGTTCAGATTCGCTAAACCTGTGGATCGGTGGTACGAGTGGTAAGCCGATCCCTTTCAAAAATATTCCACTCCATTTACCTGATGGCATGCCGAATAGGAGTTCCGTGGTGGCGTGTGCGGCGTTGGACGGTCAGACGGTCAACATACCTGATGCCTATCATGCTCAGGGCTTTGATTTTTCGGGAACACGCGCTTTTGATGAGCGAACTGGCTATCGTTCGATCTCATTTTTGACCGTGCCGCTGCGCAATCATGAAGCGGAGATCATTGGCGTTCTGCAACTGCTCAATGCGCGTGATGATCTTGGCAACGTGGTCGCCTTCAGTGAAACGGATCAGCGCTTGGCCGAAAGTTTAGCCTCGCAGGCGGCTACGGCGTTGACGAAACATCAGCTCATCGACGGGATGAAAAACTTACTAGAGTCTTTCATTCGCCTGATCGCCACGGCGATTGACGAGAAATCTCCGTATACCGGCGGCCACTGTAAACGTGTCCCCGAACTGACGATGATGTTGGCGGACGCTGCTGCCCGGTGCGATCGAGGTCCGCTTAAGGATTTTTCTATGAGTGAGGCTGACCGCCACGAACTGCGTTTGGCTGGTTGGATTCATGACTGCGGTAAGATCACCACACCAGAATGGGTGATGGACAAGGCGACCAAACTCTCGGCTATTTTCGACCGCATTGGTCTGGTGGAAACGCGTTTCGCGGCGCTGAAACGCGATGGTGAAATCACCATGCTGCGAGCGCTCATAATCGGAAAATCAGCGGGAAACACAGCGGGAAACACAGCGGGAAACAATCAGGCGACCGCTGAGGCCGCTTATCGCGCCGAAGGTCTGCGACTGGATGACGACCTGGCCTTTTTACGGCGCGCGAATACCGGCAGCGAAGCGATGCGCGCGGAAGATCAACAACGGGTGCGCGCCATCGCTGCTCGTACCTGGATTTCGCCAGACGGCAGCGTTCAGCCGATTCTTTCAGACGATGAAGTGAAGCACCTGACGATCACCAAAGGGACGCTGACCGCAGAGGAACGCGGCATTATCAATCACCATATTGTCGCCACCATTCGCATGTTGGAATCGTTGCCGTATCCGAAGCATCTTCGCCGCATCCCTGAATTTGCCGGCGGTCATCACGAACGCATGGATGGCAAGGGCTATCCGAAAGGCTTGAAACGCGATCAGATGTCGATTCAGGCTCGCGTCATGGGTATTGCCGATGTCTTTGAAGCGCTGACCGCAAGTGATCGACCCTACAAAAAGGCCATGCCTTTATCGCAGGCCTTGGCGATTCTCGGCCGCATGAAGTTGGACGGACACATTGATCCAGATTTGTTTGACGTGTTCATCAATGAAGGCGTGTGGCTTGAATACGCGAAACGCTTCTTACCAGCGGAACAAATTGACGCGGTAGAGGTAACGGCGTTACCTGGTTATCAACCGTTGCCCTCGGCTTGATGGATTCGCCTATCTGCAAATGGGGCGCTTGCTTTAGCTGCCGCTGATCACGATTCTGTCGATCGGAAACAGCACTTATGGATGATAGTTACCGCAGGCAGATCATTTTGGCGATCGTGGCGCAGGCCGTGGTGGGAACCCTGCCGTTAGCGGCAGAAGAGTCATCGACCACCACGACGGTTTCGCTGTTTACTCATCTCTTATTTTCCACCGCCGTCATTACTGGCGTGACGCTGGCATTTGTCAGTTTGTGGCTGTGGTCGTGTTTGCGCCGAGTGACGAAACGTTGGTTGGCATTATCAGCAGAGGTCAAGCTCAACGCTCAAACTCGCTCGACCGTCGCCAAGCCAAGCAAAAGAGATGCGGGCGAGCGTACCACTGAAATTTTTATCCTTCAGCGATTACATGCCGCACGAATTGGTGGATGGGAACACGATTTAGTGAATGGTCGGGTGACTTGGTCGGAGCATGTGCATGAATTATTTGGCCTGTCACTGGAAAAATTACCAAGCCATTATCTCGGCTTGGTGGCGCTCATTTACGCGGATGATCGCCAGCATTTTTGCGACATCATAGACGGCCTCATAATTGACGGCAGGCCCAAAGATTGCGAAATCCGCGTTATTTGGCCGGATGGAAGTTTGCATTGGCACGTAAGTCGAGTTGAGTTGATCCGTGACGAGACCAGTAAGCCGATCAGCGTGGTCGGCATTGCGATGGATATTACCGAACGCAAACGCATGGAAGATGAACTGCGTACCAGTGAGCAACGATATCGTGCTGTTATCTCTGCCATGCACGAAGGCGTGGTTATTTACGCGGCGGATGGCAGCATTAGTGATAATAATCTGAGCGCAGAACATATCCTTGGCCTCTCTCGTGGAGAGCGGCTGGGCGTGGAAAATCGCGACCCGAACTGGCGGACCGTTCGTGAAGATGGCAGTGCATTTCCGCCAGAAGAACATCCGTCTCAACGAGCACAGCAAAGCGGGCAGCCTCAACACGGCACGATTATTGGCGTTCATCGCCCTGATGGAGCGTTGCGTTGGTTGTCAGTAAATGCGAATCCTCTGCTGACGACCGGCTCTGGTTCACCAATTGGCGCAGTAGCGACGTTCTCTGATATTACGGATCGTTTGAGCGCTGAGCGTGCGCTACGTGATTCCGAAAAACGCTGGCGGTCGTTGGCGGAAAATATTCCTGACACCATTGCCATGGTCGATCGCACCGGAACCATTTTGTTTATTAATCACGTGTTGTCGGGCCTTACTCGCGAAGATGTATTGGGCGCTCATATCAACCGGTTTATGCCGCCAGCATTTGCGAAGCTCTTGGCTGGCGCGGTTGGCCGGATATTTGATCGTGGCGAAGAAGTCTATGGTGATGTTCAGGCGCATGAATCCGGTCAGCCGCCACGGTGGTATTCTTGCCATATTTCGCCGGTCAGACATCAAGGGCACACCATCGCTGCAACGGTTCGAACCACAGACATCACCGAACGCCGCACCGCCGAGGAAGAACGTCGGAGTTTCCAGATTGAACGCGAGCGGCTGTTGGAGCGCTTACAAGTACAGATGGAACGCATGCCGATTGGTTGTTTGGAATGGGACCGTCAACGTCGCATCACCTACGCGAACCCCGCAGCCGAAGTCATTTTTGAGTATGAATCCGGTGCCATGGTTGGCCTAGGTTTAGCTGATCTTTGTCGGTTCGACGATCAGCATCAAATTGACGCGATCTTTGAGCGTTTAGAAAACGGTGACATGGGGGCTGTGAGTCGTCACCGTAATCGCACTAGCGACGATCAAGCGATCATTTGTGAGTGGCATCCGACCCCGCTATTTGATGCAGGAAATGTCTACAGCGGTTCGCTTACCACCGTCATGGACGTTGGTGAACGTGAATCGTTGGAAGAACAATTACGCCAATCACAGAAGATGGAGGCCGTTGGGCGTTTGGCGGGCGGGATCGCTCATGACTTCAATAATCTTTTAACGGCGATCATGGGCTATAGCGAATTGTTGGACGCGAAGATTCCATCGACCGACGTTGCGTCGGGTTATGTTCAGCAAGTAAAAAAATCAGCGAAGCGCGCAGCGTCGTTGACCTATCAACTCTTGGCCTTCAGTCGCAAACAAGTGATGCAAGTCCAGTCGTTGGTATTGGGTGATGTCATCAATGATTTGGTGCCAATGCTTCGCCGGCTGATCGGTGAACACATCGTGCTCAAAACTGATTTCGCACTTGATACTTGGCAAGTATTAGCCGATGCCAGCCAATGGGAACAGGTGGTGATGAACTTGGTGGTGAATGCGCGTGATGCGATGCCAAAGGGGGGCTCGCTGATCATTTCCACCCGCAATCGAAAAATGGACGTGAACATGGTTCGGGCCTATGCCGAAGTTCCGCCGGGCGATTATGTCATGATGATCGTCAGCGACACCGGCGAGGGCATGGAAGAGGATGTCCGTAAACGTATTTTCGAACCGTTTTTTACGACCAAGTCAGAAGGAAAAGGAACTGGTCTTGGTTTAGCCGTGGTCTTTGGCGTGGTGAAGCAAAGTGGCGGTTTTATCTTTGTTGACAGCGTTCGTGGAAAGGGCGCTCGTTTCGATGTGTTACTTCCGCGTGCAGCCCGAGCGGCTGAACCAATCCGTCAACGCGATAGCACGGTTCAAATCCCTATCCGTGGAAGTGAAACTATTTTATTAGTCGAAGACGATGACGGTGTTCGTGGTCTGGTGAAGGACACCTTAGAGGCATCCGGCTACACCGTGCTGGTGGTATCAAACGGTAAAGACGCATTGGAATTAAGTGCGCAGTTTGCCGACGCGATCGACTTACTGCTGACCGATGTGGTGATGCCGGGTCTTGGCGGGCGTGAAGTCGCAGATCGCGTGAAGCAGCAGCGTCCACTGATCAAAGTGCTCTTCATGTCGGGCTACACCGATGATATTATTTTGTCGCATGGCGTATTGGACGGATCGTCAGCTTTCATCGAAAAGCCGTTTTCTGCGCCAAAGTTACTTGGACGCATTCGCAAAGTTCTGGCCGGGCTTACGTGATCGGAACCAGTGAAAAAACACCAAACGTCAAGAGTACGTCAAGAGTACGTCTAGCGGCCAAGCTCCAACTCCAGCGCCGTCGCACCAGGTCCCGGAGTTATGTGATAAAGCGCTGCGCTCGGGTGTTGCGGAAACCGTTGACGATAGTCGGCGATCCAGGCTTCGGCATGGTGGTCGTCGCGCTGAAATGCGGCCCACACGGCTCCGCCGAATCCCGCACCAAAGGCAGAGGCGGCGACCGCACCGTGGTCTTTGGCGATGGCGACCAAGGCGATGGTCTCTGGCACTTGGTTGTGTAAATGGCTGACGGCCATGGCCTGAGATCGCGCGGTGAGTGCGCCAAATCGCGCGAGATCGCCAGTGGCTAATGCGCTAACCGCACCGGGAACAATCTCGGTGGTTTCGATGACGGTTTGTTCGGCGCGTTGATGTAGATCAGAGTCATGAATTTTTGCGAGCACGGCGGACCCACCGCAGGCAAGCATGGCGGCACCGATGGAGGCATCGTTGCGGCCACTGGCCGTATTCCATAAGGCCACCGCTGCGCGTACACGATCAGCGACACGATTGAAGTGTTCACATGCGGCAGCGGTTTTTTCGGCTAAGACTCCGCTGACCGCCACCGTCAGAATCAATTTTTTCGGCCACTCGACAGTAGCCAGACGGTGAAACGGAGAAAATGACCAGTGATTTAATCGTCCAGCTTGCGAGCAAAGAATGGCAGCGTGATCCTGCGATCCGCCACTGGTGCCGACCCCCGCTTCGCCAACGAAACGGCGGTATCCCGCACCGTTTTCATGGCAGCCTAGATACGGCACCAGGTCTTCATTCGTGGCAAGGTCAGCGCGGTACTCTGGGCGTTCGTTCAGGCGGTTGGCTGCAGCTAAGGCCAAATGCACAGCAATAACCAGCGCAGACGACGAACTCATTCCCGCAGCAGCGGGTAAATTGGCGCTGATACTCAGATCAATACCGGTATTTATTCCTGGGAAATGCCGCGCCAAACGGCGAGCTACTGCAGCGATGTAGGTGCTCATGCCGCCGGACCCAGTGGCAGTGGTTGCGAGAGGAACCTCGATCACCTGATTGGCGCTGATGACACGTACTACCCCATCGCGACGTGGCCGCGCCACGGCCATCATGCCGACATCGGTGGCACAATTCAGCACATGACCACCAGCATAATCCGTGTGCTTGCCCAAAACTTCAATTCGCCCAGGGACCCACCAGGCCCATGATGGTTCGCCGTTCAGAGCTTGCCGCGCTGCGGTGAGCAATGCGCTCGCCGCCAGGGATGGCGCAGCGCCCAGGCCAAGAGCCTGTACGATGTGCCGATTGGTTTCCTGCGCCGTCATGGAAGCCACCCATGGCATCCATCGTTGAGCCGCTTCACCGACGGACCAGGAGTTAATAAAATCAGGAAATGGTTGAAGAATGAGGCAATGGTCATGTCGCAAACCGTATGGACGCAGAGGCCGTACGACGCGACGAGAGTACGCGATCAACGCACTTTCTTCTGGCGCGCACGAGACATATTGCCGGGACATATGGACCCAATCTTCCGACGTTGGTGGCGACTGATTGATGACCTTCCTGGAAAAGTTACTCAGGTGACGCTGTGGAATGATGGCCCGTCACCACCACTGACCGGAGATGGGCATCTGCACGTGACGCCGACTTCGGTGGTTTGCCTCGATGGTGTCGTGCGCATTGTTGCGCCAGGAAAAAGCCTCGACTTACAGCCGGGTCATGTGCTCATCATTGGTGCTGGGGTGTGGCATCGGCACGAAGCATTGCGCAGAGGGAGCATCTGGTTCGGCCAAGGTTTTTTGCCTGCGTGCAGTGATGTGCTGATTGGTGATCAGGATCGAGAATGGCGCGGTCGACTGCCAAGTGAGCCGAGCCGTCGGCTGATGGACGCAACCATGACCGCATCGAATGATCATATGCGCTGCGCCAGCTTTGCTGAATTAGTGAAGCAAATTCTCAGTGAATCGGTCGATGATCTGCCGTTTACCAATCCAGCACTCCAACGAATGATCGCTCGCCTGTGGTCGAATTTGCATCGTGGTGTGACGGTGGAAGATCTTATCCACGCCAGCGCACTTTCACGCGCTCAGGCGTATCGCATTTTCACTGAGGGTTACGGCGTGCCACCCAAAGACGCGATCGCCACCGCACGTTTGTGGTTGGCGCAAGGTTTGTTGAACAATGGCTTGAGCGTCGCTGCGGTGGCCGACCGCTGTGGTTTCCCGAGCGCAGATACTTTCGCCCGCTCATGGAAACGCACGTACGGATCACCGCCGAGTAAAGAGCGTAAATAGCGCTGTTCTGCTTCAGCTCGGTCTTTGCAGACTGCTTCGTCGTCGAAACATGAACCTAAAAACCGCAGTAGAAAACTATTTTACCGCAAAGCCGCAAAGAGCGCAAAGGACTTACAGCAAAAATAAGATTCACCCGCTTGGTCAAGCCTTTGATCATATGAAATTCAATTCAAAATCCTGCCTTTCCTTAGCGTCTTTGCGACTTGGCGGTGGAATTTTGAATTCCTACTATCGTTTCTAGGGTGAACGACGTGATGACATCATTCGTCCTTGCGACGCGCCTCGTATTCGTCGTATTTGCGATTCGAACCCTTGAATGCGTCTACCGGATACTTCAGCCGCGCCTTGGCCAGTTTGCGTGCGAATGCCGTGGTCAAATCAACGCCACTGCGATCCGCCAAACGAATGAGCAAGGTCAGCACGTCCGCCAGCTCATCGGCCCAATGTTCTTCTTTGCCAAGCGGAACAGCCGGATCGTTGTCGCCTTGCCAACGCACGATCTCGGCAACTTCGCCGACCTCACTGACCAGCGCCAACAAGAGATTCCTCGGCGAATGAAATTGGTTCCAGTCACGCTCCTCAGCGAACTGAGCCACATCACGACGGAGGTCTTCGAAATCACGGGAGGTAAAGGTCATTTTTTGTACTCGGATCGAGTCGTAGGCTGGGCGTGCGGTTGCCGATGCAATGTGCTATCACTAGGATTCCCGCTTGATCCTGGCGAGGGTATTCTTTTCCCTTTACCCATGATTCGTCATTGGAAAAAGGCAAAGAAGAAGAGCGATGAATGACCGTACTCCCTAGGCAATGACGGCGCCCTTCTTGCGAATACGCGAG
>JANMYZ010000211.1:0-4353 GCA_031382605.1 Planctomycetota bacterium
GCACAGAGAAAGGCATTCTGATTTTCCTCTGTGCCCTCTGTGCCCTCTGTGGTTTAGCCCTTCCCCTGTTTTCTTTCCTTTCGTACGCGTAGCGAATTCTTCGGATAGCACGGAGAAATTGAACCTTAGCACTACAGAGGACACAGAGAAAAAGCATAGGGTCTTTCTTTGTGCCCTCTGTGGTTAGCACTTCTCCATTCGTTGTCTTCGCTTTAGTTCCGGCTTCGCAGGCCTGTGTTCTATCGCTGCGTTTCGGTTTAGCCCTGCGGTCGCCCGCACTTGGCCCCTGTTCCTCGCTGATCTGTGCGCCAGCATCTTCACCCATGTTGATTCATGATCTTATCCAGCCGCAGCGACCGACTGCGGAGCCGTTTTATTGTTTGGTCCTGCACGGCCTGGGCGACAGCGCGAAAGGCTGGAAACCGGTCGCCGCTGAGTTGCGAATTCCTGAACTTGGTTGGTGTTTTGCTCAAGCGCCGGTGCCCTACTACGGGGGGTGGAGTTGGTTCGATATTTATAAAGATCATTCAGTCGATGACGCGCAGGTGCGTGAAAGCCGAGCCGGACTGACCCAACTGATCGATCATCTTCTCACCACTTTACGCATTCCCAGTGAACGGCTATTTCTGATGGGCTTTTCTCAGGGTTGTCTGATGACGCTTGATCAGGGCCTACGCGCCGACCGTCTTTTTGCCGGTCTGATCGGCATCAGTGGCTTCTTAACCCAACTTGACGAATACCCCGCTGCTTTCGGAACAGCGGTGAAACAGCAGCGTTGGTTGCTTACCCACGGATTATACGACGACGTCTTGCCCATCGAAGCGACCCGGCGGGTCAAGGATCGGCTGCTGGGCCTGGGCGTTCCGCTGGACTGGCGCGAATACGCCAAAGAGCACAGTTTAGATCCACAGCGCGAACTCGGCGACCTGCGCGGGTTTCTTACCCGCCGCATCGCTGCCGGGGTCGGTACTTGACCAGTACCCCATAAAACCGCATCGTCCGCCCCCGCTACGAACACCATCACCGGAGTCCCCATGAGCCGTCAGTATAACAAGACCGAAAAGAACACCCGCCGCCTGCGCCGCATCAAGCGCCTCAAAGCCAAGGTCAAGGTCGCCAAAGCCGCCGGCAAAAAGAAGCCCGCCAAAGTTTAAGCCCGCGTTCAATCGCGTTCGGCTGATGCACCCCGGTCATATGACCGGGGTGCCGTCGTTGGTATCCATTATCTTAAAAAACGCAGTTGGAATAGAACTCCCATCGCAAAGACGCAAAGACGCAAAGAAAAAGCACGAGTTTGAACAAAATGAGTATGATTTGTGTCTTCACCAAACGGGTGAATCTTGGCTTTGCTGTAAGTCCTAAGTGCCCCAACGGGGTATTGCGCTCTTGGCGTCTTTGCGAGAAAAGCTCTCTCTCCTGCGTTTTTTAGGATTATGAGACGCTGTCTTTGTGCCCAACAAGCCCAAGGTGAAATTGCGCTGAACGTTTGCCTTCCTCTTTGGAGAAAGCTTCCTTCGCTTGACTTTGGTCTAGTTCGCATGGGGCAACACCTTCTACAATTTTTTACGGTTCAATGGTAGACATGTTCAGCAGAGTCATCATTTTATAGAATTTTTTGCTGCCGTTATAGGCATCTCGGTGTACATTGATGAAGCCGATTTTTACGGTGGAAGAGCTTTATTTTTAGCTATGCTGATCATTCATGAATAATCGCAGAGTAACTCGATACAGTAGAAGTGCCGTAAATCAGCACCTTGTTGTCAGCTTTGTGCTTCAGCCACTGCATCTTCATCAGTGGCCGAGCGAATATTTTGAACGTCTTAATCATCCTTCAACGACCTCAGGGAGCGAGCCATGATTACCAGCAACAGAGCCTTACACCAGTCAGGGATGCCAGTAAAACACGGCTTCTTACTTGATATGGATGGCGTGATTTATCGCGGTAGCGAACTCATCCCAGGATCAGATACCTTCGTTAATAAACTTTTGAAATTGCAGATTCCGTTCATGTTCCTGACCAATAACAGCCAGCGTTCTCAACTGGACGTCGTGACGAAATTGAGACGGATGGGAATAGCGGTTGACCCCCATCATATTTTTACGTGCGCGATGGCGGCTGCACATTTTATCAGCGAACAGAAAGCGCATTCGACGGCCTTTGTTATTGGTGAGGGCGGCTTGCTCTCCGCGCTGCATGATTGTGGCGTGGCAATTGTCGACCACTCGCCGGATTACGTTATTGTTGGAGAAGGCCGACAAATTTCTTTCGAACAGCTGGAGCAAGCCACCCGCATGGTCATGGCTGGAGCGAAACTCATCGCCACCAACCTTGATCCCAATTGCCCAACGGCCCATGGACTGCGCCCAGGCGCCGGTGCCATTGTACGGATGATTGAAACCGCCACTGGGCGCTCGGCATTAGGCCTGGGCAAGCCAAGTCCGATTATGATGCGCATGGCCAGTCGTCAGTTGGGCCTGCTGCCAGAACATATTTCCATGATCGGAGACACCATGGAAACGGATATCCTGGGTGGAGTACAAATGGGCTTCCGCACGGTGCTGGTACTTTCTGGTGGGACCTGTGCGGATGATCTAGATAAGTTCGCATATTTACCCGATCTCGTCACTTCATCGCTCAACGCCCTGATACCGCTGCTGATGGATAATGGAGCGCTCTCTCTGGACGTACTGGATCAACCGCAGCAAAGCCGCCGAGAATTAGCCCCTGTTTGGTGGCAGTCTGCAACGGCGAAGTAAAGTGAGACTGGTCGGACAAACCATTTCATGCCAGCGTGCGACAGTGTCAAAGGTCCGATAACCCTCTGGCAGGTGATCGCCGACGCTGGACCCTGTGATCATCTGGTCGTCATCGTTTGTCGCGCTGATGCGCTGGGATAGATCTGGAAATCGACGAAGCCAAAATAGACCGCGTCGCCGATTTTCAGTTCGAGCTCCTGCTGACGCGAACGAGCGATGTGCGAGTCAATGCGTTCATGACACTCGTCGCCATGATCACGACGTTCGAGTTCAATGCGCACCAACGGTCCGACCGCATTGATCGCGGTAATCACGGCGGGCGAATGACAAACGGCATTCTGCACGCGACTGACCTCCACGTCGTGCGGACGAACATAAGCCACCGCTTGCTCGCCGTGGTTCCATTCACCGATCGGTAACGAGACGCCAGCAAGTTTCGCCTCTCCATCATCAACGCGACCATGAAAGATGTTCACCAGGCCCAGGAAATGATGCACGAAGGGCGTCAGTGGACGATGATAAACCTCCTCTGGTGAGCCTTCCTGTTCGACCTTTCCCTGATTAATGACCACGACGCGATCACTGACTTCGAGCGCTTCTTCCTGATCGTGGGTGACGAAAACGCTGGTAATACCGGTGTCGTCGTGCAGACGACGGAGCCAGCGACAGAGCTCGGCGCGAACTTTCGCATCAAGGGCGCCGAAGGGCTCGTCAAGCAGCAGCACCTGCGGCTCCACCGCCAACGCGCGGGCTAAGGCAATACGCTGACGTTGACCGCCAGACAACTGATGCGGATAACGACCGGCGCACCAATCGAGCTGCACCATTTTTAACAGCTTGTCGACTCGCACACGAATTTCTTCCCGCGATGGACGATCTTCTTTCGGGCGCACGGTCAGACCGAATGCGACGTTATCGAAAATAGTCATGTGACGAAATAACGCATAGTGTTGAAAGACGAATCCGACTTTACGCTTCGCCACGTTGGTCGAGGTCTGGTCCTTGCCATGGAACAACACTGACCCGCTGTCCGGTTGTTCCAGACCGGCAATAATACGCAGTAGCGTGGTCTTTCCCGAACCCGATGGACCTAGCAAGCCGACCAGCTGGCCATTGGGGATTTCGATGCTGATGTTGTCGAGCGCAGTGAAATTCTTGAAGCGCTTGGAAACGTTTTTAACGATGATGCTCATGGGTTGCCTTTAAAGAGTCGCTGGGATTTAAGAAATGAACGCCGCGTCGGTATCATCATGCTGTGCCCGTGCTTTGCGCGGCGCGTTCCATGTTCTGCTGAATGCGCCATTCGACGATGCTCTTGGCCACGAGAGTCACCAAGGCAAGCAAAGTGAGAACCGAAGCGCAAGCAAAAGCGGCGACAAACTGGTATTCATTATAGGCGATCTCAATGTGCAGTGGCAGCGTATTGGTCTGGCCGCGAATGTGGCCGCTGACCACGGACACCGCGCCGAACTCGCCCATCGCGCGGGCGCTGCACAGGATCACTCCATAGAGCAAACCCCACTTCACGTTCGGCAGCGTGACGTACCAAAAGGTTTTCCAGCCACTGGCACCCAATACGCGTGCGGCCTCTTCTTC
>JANMYZ010000217.1:0-6711 GCA_031382605.1 Planctomycetota bacterium
TCACCTGCCCAGGCTGTTCAAGCGACAGCACGCGTACCACGCGATCACGGCGCGGGCGTAGGGCAATGCGAACATCACGTTCAATCGCCATCGGCAGGCAGAAACCATCGTTATAATCCGTGTGTTCACCAATCAGATTGACACGTCCGGGCGCACGCACGCCACGGCTCGGTGCTTGGCCATAGGCTTTGATGAATGCCGCCACCAAACGGCGAGTACGAAGATCAGGCAAAGGCTTAGACATAAACGTAGGTCCCAAAATCAGGTCAAGGTGTGATCAACGACAAGTGTGCGAAACGGACGGAAAAATCACTCCTCCGTCGTGCGCGTCCAGCCGCCCAAATCGCGCCCAAGAATCTGCTGCACGGTGGTGGCAAACAGTTCGCGAATCTGGCTGGTCGAGGTGGTCTGCAGGGCGCGCGTCGCCAAGTTGGCCGCACCGCTGATATTGACCGAACGAATGATCTTCTTCACCAACGGCACTTGCGGCGCTGGCATCGACAACTTGGTGCAGCCAATGCCGAGCAAGAACATGGTGTAAAACGGATCACCCGCCATTTCACCACAAATCGTCAAATCGGCATTATGCGCTTTTGCGCTATCGACGATCAATTTCATCAACGCCAACATTCCCGGATTGTGGCTTTTGTACCACGGTGCCACGTCAGCGCTGTTGCGATCCGCCGCACACACGTACTGCGTCAGATCATTGGTGCCGACCGAGAAAAACGACACGTCGCGCACGTACTTGTCGAGCGACAACGCCGCCGCAGGCACCTCTACCATCATGCCCACCGGGATACTGGCATCGTATTTTTGCTTCGCCTGATCCAGGTCGCGCCGAGCAACACGCACCAGGCGTTTCGCCATGCGGATGTCTTCTAGACTGGTGACGAATGGCCACATCAACCGCACCTTGCCGTGCGCGCTGGCGCGCAAGATTGCCCGCAATTGGATCAGTTGGAATTCTTCCAATTCCGGCACCAGACGAATGGAACGTCGGCCAAGGCCGTGGGTTTCATCATCCAGCAGCTTGATGTACGGCAGTTTTTTATCTGAACCAAGATCCATGGTGCGAATCGTAACCGGCTTGCCGTTCATCTTTTCAACCACCTGACGATAGAGCACGTATTGCTCTTCTTCATCAGGATAGGTGTCGCTGATCATCAGATGAAATTCGCTACGAAACAACCCGATGCCGTCGACGTTGTAAAGTTTCGCCAGATCAATGTCGCTCTGCTTACTGACGTTGGCCAACAGTTGGATCTCGAAACCATCTTTGGTCACCGCCGGGAGATCAACCTCGGACCGTAACAAGGTTTTGTAGTGCTCGAACTCGTTCTTGGTTTTGGTGAAACTTTCGACCACATCCGACTTGGGATTGACGTAAACGATGCCGTTGGAGCCATCGACGATGACAAAGTCGCCGTCTTGTAATTGCTCGGTCAAACCTTCCAGGCCCATCACCGTCGGCACGTTCATCGCACGGAGCATCACTCCAGCGTGACCGCGACCGCTGCCGGTTTCGCAAATCACTCCTTGGCAATGACGATGTTCGATGGTGACCAAATCGGACGGTAAAATTTCACGCGCAAAAATAATCGCGTCTTCCGTTACCAGCCCATCTTCACCCGCCGGATATTCGTTTCCTGGATTCTTCAGCTTGATCAAATTATCTAGCAAACGACGGCCAATATCACGAATATCTGCCGCGCGCTCGCGAAGGTTTTCAGCCTCCTTCATCGACAGCAGTTGATAGTAACCCTCGACGATCTCGGCGACTACGACCTCGACCGGCTTGAGCAGTGCCTGAACTTGTGAGCGAATCTTTTTGAGAAATCCCTGATCTTCCAAAATCGCCAAGTGCGCATCGAAGATCATCGCTTCGAGTTCACCGATATCGCGCTGCACCTTGGCCCGCGCTTCCAACAATTGTTCTTTCGACTGCCGCACCGCTTCATTCAAACGCTCGTACTCGCGCTCGACCTCGGTGAACGAAATGGTGTGATCGCTAAGCACCTGTGTCTGTCTGAATTTAAGCCGCACCGGACCCATGGCGATTCCAGGAACCACCGAGACGCCCTTGAACACGACTTTGCGACCACGACGAGGATCGCGATGCAACTTGTCGGTCGTGCTGTCAGTATTGCGACTGATGCGATCGCTGGATGAATCAGGCTTTTTCGCCATAGCGCGCTCCCATCAGCCTTTGGCACCGTTAGCACCAGCCCCGGCTAGGGCCTCCGCTAGCAGTGATTGAACCGCAGCGATTGCCTGCGGTAATTTTTCGCCTTCCGTGCCCCCGGCTTGCGCCAGGTCCGCTTTGCCGCCGCCACGTCCGCCGACCAATGGCGCCAGCTTGCCGATTAAATTTCCCGCACTCACCCCACGGGCGATTAAGTCGGCGCTAACACCTGCAACGAGCGCCACTTTACCATCAGCGACTGAGCCCAAAACGACGCACAAACTCGGACGTTTGGCGCGCACGACATCCAACAATGTGCGCAACGCTTTGCCGTCGAGCCCTGGAATCGCTGCCGCAATCAGCGGGGCACCAGCGACGTCAATCTGCATGGCAAGAATCTCATCCGCTGCCCCAGCGGCGGCCTGGGCCTGCTTGGTTTCTTCAAGTTTACGCAAGCGCTTCTGTTCATTCTGCAATTGCTCAACGCGTTGCAGCAACGAACCGCTCAGCGTTTGTATGTGCGCACCCAGCTTGCGCGCCACGTCAGCAACGTCGTGCGCCAACTGTGCAACGCGACCAGGAACTTCAGCGAACTGCGCTTTGAATTGCCGCGCAAGATCTTCGACCTGACGCGCGTCATCCGCACTTGGTGTCAGCAACTGCACATGCTGGGCACATGCTGCGGCAACCCGCGCTTCTTCTGCCGCTAGCTTCGCCGCTTCTGCCCCAGCGACCGCGACGATGCGGCGAATGCCAGCCGATGATGCACCTTCGCTGATGATGCGGAAACCGGCGATATCACCGGTGTTGGCCACATGACATCCACCACAGAATTCACGACTCACGTCGCCAGTACCCATGGTCACCACGCGCACCGCGTCGCCGTATTTCTCGCCAAATTGAGCCTTCGCGCCCATGCTCTTGGCTTCCGCAATCGGCATCACACGAATATCGACTGGATGGCGCGCGGCGATGGCATCATTGACCCAACGTTCAATCGCCGAGATCTGCTCACGCGTCAAGCCATTGGGATGATTGAAGTCGAAACGTAGCGCCGTGGATTCAACCTTCGAGCCTTGCTGTTCGACATGGTCACCCAGCAACTGCGTCAACGCACTATGCATCAGATGTGTGGCGCTGTGGTGACTGGTGATCGCGTGCCGCACATCAGCGCTGACCTGCGCACTGACGGCGCCCACGCTTGCCACACCAGCAGTCACCTTGCCCAGATGAATGACCAGTCCTTCATCTTTTTGCGTATCGTTGACGGTGATGATGAAACCATTGCCGGTGACTGTTCCGCGATCACCGACTTGGCCGCCGGATTCAGCGTAAAACGGCGTCTTTTTCAAGGCGAAACGCACGTCAGTGCCAACCTTCGCGGACGCGACTTCTTTGCCCGCGACTTCCAACAACGTCAGTTCGGTGTCGATCTGCGTTTGTTGATAACCGACAAACGGCGTGGCACCCAAACGCGGCTTGGCTTCTTGCAACGCGGTTGAGGTGAACACTTCAATCTGCTTGGTGTTGCTGATGCGCGTGTGTTCATCCCAACGAAGAGTGAACTGCGCTTCATCAACGGTCAGCCCTTCGGCGCCGGCCAGCTCCGCGATGACTTCTTTCGGGAAACCATGCGTGGTCACCAACTCAAAAGCCGCATCACCAGAGAACACCGTACCGCCTTTGAATTTGTCGAGCGAACGCTGAAATAAATCCAAACCCTTACGCAGCGTGCGACGGAACAATTGCTCCTCCGCCTTCAAGGTATCGCGCGCCAAATCCTGCCGACGAGCGACTTCGGGATAGGCTTGGCCCATGGCCTCAACCACTGCTGACACCACTTCAAATAACTTGGCGTCATCGACCCCAAGTTTGTCCATGTCGAGCGTCGCGCGACGAATGAGGCGACGAACGATATAGCCACGATCGCTATTGCCCGGCAAAGCGCCGTCGGCAATGCAAAACGTGACCGCGCGTACGTGGTCGGCAATGCGACGAATCAAAGCGTTGTCTTCAGCGGCCTGGGTTTTCGCCCCCAGAACAGCGTTCCTATCATACGTTTTACCCGACGCCGCGCACACCGAACGAATGATGGTCTGGAACACATCAATGTCGAAGTTGTTATAAACGCCCTGTAAAACGGCGGCCATACGCTCCAGGCCCGAACCCGTATCGATATTGCGACGGCCCAGGTTTTCCAAATTCGGCGAACCATCAGCGTGCGGCTTGCGCACGTTGAACTCCGGAAACACCAGATTCCAAATCTCAACAAAGCGTCCGGTCGAAGACGTCAGGTTATCGTTCGGATCATTGTTGATGCGATGATCCCAGAAGATTTCCGAGCAACATCCGCCAGGGCCTTCGGGGCCTTCCTTCGGCGCATTGGCTGGCCAAAAATTATCGCCATCGCCAAGCTTGAAGATGCGATTCGCCGGGATGCCGATTTCCTCACGCCAAATGCGATAGGCCTCGCCATCAATCTGGTGCACCGAAATCGACAACCGTTCGGGATCCAGCTGAAGCCGCTGAGTCAGAAATTCCCACGCCCAATGAATGACTTCCTTCTTGAAGTAATCATTGAAGGAAAAGTTGCCCAACATCTCAAAAAACGTGTGATGCCGCGCGGTGCGGCCAACATTCATGATGTCATTGGTGCGAATGCACTTCTGCACCGTCGTCGCACGCGTGAACGGATGCGTGCCACGGCCCAGAAACATATCCTTAAACTGCGCCATCCCGGCCACCGTGAACAACGTCGTCGGATCATTTTCCGGCACCAAACTGCCGCTGGGATAACGGACGCAGCCCTTCTCGGCAAAGAACGCCAGAAAGGATTCGCGGATCTCAGCAACAGTGAACGGCTTAGGCATGAATAATCCAAGATCCAGGGCGGTTTGTATCGGGCGCGCACGGTAGAGCGCTCATCACAGGCCGCAAGCGAGGCGGATTTTTTGTCCGAGGTCCGATGCCCGAGGTCAGCCGCTGCGCGTACGTAGGGGATTTGTTGTCGGAATCTCTCACTGACGGAGGCGACATTTACGGAGGCGACGTTGATCGGCTCCTCAGCGCTGGGAATCAGTTGGTATGACATTGTTCGGTCTTGAAGCGCATTGTTGACGGCTGACGGCTGAGAGACGTTAAGCAGACAGATGAAACACAAACGCAATACTTCAGTAGACGAGGAGAGATTGCATCAATAGTTTGCGAACCTTGTTGCACTCAACTTTGCGGTGCCCCCCTATTTTCGCGTATTTGCCCCTATTTACTGAAGGAAACGCTCTCATGCACCATGCGTCGATGAAACAAACACCCACAGAAACACGAAGCTCGCTGGCCGTCACGCAGCTGGCCGTCACGCAGCTGGCCATCACGCAGCAAACCATCGCGCGGGCCGTCGTTATTTGTTTGAGCACGGTGCTGCTCGTGCTCTGCGGAAGCGGTAGCTTGAACGCCAGCGCCGTGAGCACCGTGGAGCGACTCGCGATTCCTGATGACGATACCAAAGACGAGTCTTTGCTCAATCTTGGTCCGCTGGGAGTGCGGATAAAAACAACCCTTGAGACTCGTGACCTCCAAGGTCAGGCGATTGGAAACGACGGCGCCGTTGCTTACATCTTCAAGAACTCCCTTGGCGACGGTAAACTCCAAATCGGTGACGTGGTGGTTGGGGTTGACGGAGCCCCGTTTCAGAAGGACCTCTCCGTACGGATGGGGAATGCCATTAATAATGCCGAAGCAACGACTGGCGCTTTGGCGCTTCAAATCGTTCGCCAAGGAAAGCCGCTGACGGTAAAGTTTCAGCTGCCAGTTCTTGGTAATTTCAGCACCACGTTTCCCTATCAGTGCCCCAAAACGAGGCTCATCTTTTTGCAGGCTTGCGATTATCTCGCGCGCCATCAATTGCCTCATGGAGCCTGGGACCCCAAGGGAAGTGGCATTGCGTCAACCAGTGCCTTTGCCGCGTTAGCGCTACTGTCCAGTGGAGAGGAAAAATATCAGAAGAACATTCGCGCCGCCGTCGAATTTTTCCTCCTTATCGACGACAAGGGCGGGCTTGAGTGTTGGAAGCTGAATCACGCGTCGATATTTCTGGCCGAGTATTATCTGCAGACCGGTGATCCTCGGGCGAAGGCCAAACTGAACGAGTTGTACAAACTCCTCCGTAGTCAGCAGCTTACCCAAACGCCCTATCCATTTTGGTTTTCGCATCAAAAATTTCTTGGAAAAGCACCCGATTCAACCAGCGGCTACATCTACCTAGGCGTCAATGTCGCCAACTCCTTGTTGGCGTGGTCTTTGATGGGTGAGTGCGGCATCGAAATGGATGCCGAACAAGCGATAAACACATGGAATGCCGTCCAAGTCGCCGGTCCGACTGGTGAAATGCCGTATGCCGCCGCTGCCGGTCAAAGCGGTGGCGATCCGGACGCCTGGGGTCGCACCGGAGTACTTGCGGTCGCGAACCATCTGACCCCTGGTCAGTTGGTGTACGGCAAAACCATTGCTGGTGCTCTCGGCCGGCAATG
>JANMYZ010000260.1:0-5928 GCA_031382605.1 Planctomycetota bacterium
AAATCAGCGCTTTTTAATTATTTAACCGGAGCCGATGCGTTGGTCAGTCCGATCGCCGGAACGACTCGCGATTGGCTGGATGCGCCGTGGTTGGTCGCTGGCCGACGCGTGCGTCTGATCGACACCGCCGGCTGGTTGGACCGCGCGAACGGCCTCGACGCCGCCGGAATCGCGGCTGGTCAACGCACGGTGGCGAGCGCTTCACTGGTGCTGGCGTGTTCGGCTCCTGATGCGCGTTTGCCGTCAGATGCTCCACTTCCGTCCGGCGCATTCGTGATCGCAACGAAAGCCGATGTGATCAGCGCGCCAGACCCCCGCGCGGTGCTGGCCCTGAGCGTGACCACCGGCGTTGGCATCGACCAACTCAGCGGATTCGTGGCCAGCCGCCTGAGTGGAATTGGCGCCGGAGAACCACGTCAGCAACGCTTGTTGGCCGACACCGATGCGGTGCTGGCACGGCTTATGGCGCGACTGCCAAGCGATGAATTGCTGGCCGAAGATCTGCGACGCGCTGGCGATTTGCTCGGCGACGTATTGGGAATCACCACGACCGACGATGTTTTGGCCGCCATCTTTAGCCGTTTCTGTATTGGCAAATGAACGGTTTCGGCAACCGCGTCCGCGTTGACCAAACGATCAGGAAATCACCCCATTTCATCAATTCGAGGCACTGAAATCGCTGGGTTATACAACCCAAGAACTTGCCGTTTCACACTTTTGCCAATTCACTCAGCCTCCCAACTAGCACTTTTTTTTCAGTCAGCTAGCTTACCGGCCTGGAGACATCGTGGACGAAGCCAAGAGAATCAATATTCAGATCGTGGAAACCAACACCGAAATTCGTGTGTGCACCCGACTGAAGGCCAAGGGAGTTCCCATGCGCCTGGGCAAACCAGTCGCCGAACTGCTGGTTTCCCATGAAATCAGACTGGTCGATTTAGCGAAACAGCTGGAAGTGCTCAAAGAGCCCATCAAGCCGTTAGCTCGGCCCGCAGCCAAGCCCGGTACGACTGCGGCCAAGCCAGCAATCGCAACGGCCAAGCCAGCCATTGCTGCTCCCGCAGCTAAGCCCGCCGCTTCAGCAGGCGCCAAGCCCGCTGCCAAGCCAGGCGCGAAGTCTGCCACCGCAGCGGTAACGCCAATGACTCCCGCAGAAGCCATCGCCGCAGCGAAAGCTCGCCGGGCAGCTGCCGCTCGTTCAGCAAAGTAAACGCTTTTTTGCGTCTCGGGCCGCTTGGTCTGAGTTCGCTGTGCTGCTCGCAAAGCCCATGTCACCCAAGCGGTGACATGGGCTTTTGTCGTACATATTCTCAGGCGTCACCCATCGGATCTGCGCCAATAGTTCCGTGCAATCGCTGAAGATATGCTGGCGTTTTGATATCAGCGAGCGTGGCTTGGGATTGTTCCAAACGTTTGGCAATGCCCAGACGCTCGGCCTCATCGACGTGGCTGGGTCGGGCCAGGAATTCCTTGAGATACGCGACATGGCGCGTCCACAACGCGATGTCGCGTTTTTGCTTCACGACCAGACGATGGCGGTACCACGCGGACGACAGCAATGCCTCGCGCGTGAATAATGCGCGGACTTCTGCATGATGAATCGGCTTGCCAAGGTAATGACCATGGACCATGCAGTGCAGCACGGCCGCCAACGGTGGGCAGGCTTCCTCAATCGAGTTATCGTTAAAATATGCCTGAGCCGCCTGGCGTTGTGATTCAACAATATATTCAATCCCAGCAGCAAAAGCTTCGGCGTCTTGGGTTTCCGGACGCAGGATCTCGGCACTGAAGACCGCTTCGGGCGTATCGAATATTTTTCCGAAATAGGTGTGAATGAACTTGCTGGTAATGCGGTATCCCAGGCGGCTGGCAAGAATGGACCGACCATTCACGGTGTAATCGGTCAGCGCTTCCAAATGACCTTGGCGAATGTACATCGCTGGATCACGATCTTTCACCGGCAGACGGCACCACATTTCTGGAATCAACAAACTGACGTCATGATCAATTTGCACCTGTGGACCGATATGGCCAGTAGCAGAGGTGAAGCCGTCGAAACCGCAAAGGATGTAGGACACCAAAGCGTTATTCAGATCCGCCGTCGCACGTAGCGCATTAAATGGGCCTTTGGTCAATGCGCCTTCACTGCCTGCGCCGGTGGTCGATGGCGATTTGCCCGACAAGCTGGCGATAAAATCCATAAATAGCTCAGGCAGCTCTTGATAATGAATCGGGTTATAAACCGCGAGCTGGCGAATGCCGGCTTTGACGTCGGGCGGATTATTGCGCCGTCCTGGCAACACCGCGTTCACCGGACGCAACACGGGTTCGTCGTTTTTCAAACGACGATAGAGCCGCGTGCCAACTTCGGCGATATAACGATTGCGATGGCCCGTCAGATCGGGGCGCACCTGTAAGTACCGAGGGTTTTTCGATGGCTTCCCATCGACGATGCGTGGATGCGCCGACGAGACCACGTATCCACTTCCAGCCGCTACCGCAGCAGAGAGGCGATCACGCATCGGCGTGGTGTAGAGATCAAAGCCAATGGCGTCATCAACGATGGCTTTGGCTTCACCATGATCTAACGGCTGAAAATTCGAGCAGAACAATCCCTGCGCCGCCATGTCGATTTCCGTCTGCTTATCATAGCCCCGATGAATCGCATCATCAGGTCGTTGAAACAGGCGATATTCACAGTTTTTTACCAGCTTCACGCTTTGCGCCTGATGCTCGCCCAAATGACCAAGCATCGCTGACGGCACCACCACCGACGCCGTGATGTCGTCTTCCATCTGCACTTTTTGCGCGGCGATAAAATCTTGTCGCAATTTAAAGGTGCGCCAATTCCCGACCTCGGTCAAGCCGACGCGGAGATAGCTACCGACCAATTTCCGTTCGCCATATTTCAGCTCATGCCCAGGCCAACCGTTGACCACATCGACACTAAAACGTTGACGCCAATTTTCGCCCCATTCTGGCTGATAAAAACGTTTAATGATGAAAACCATAGCGCGGATATGCTGAGGAATACTCGTCAACCAAGCATTGTAAGCGTCGGTGAATTCTCCCGGTGATGGCGTCAGAAGCTTGATTACCGAGCCGAGCGAACGCTTCTCTGAGAGTAACGGACGCGGCGGACGCTTCAGGTAGTCGTGACGCAGGTGCGGCAACATGCGGTCACTGTAATCACGTTTGCACAACGCCTCGATTTGGTCGAGATCTTCCGTGATGTTCTTAACGAACACCGGGCCATAAATAACGGCGTCGACAATCGACTTGCTGATTTCCGATTTGCCGCCGCCAGAAACCGTACATGGCTTATGGCAGAACGTTCCCTCAGCGACCGTGCCGACCAAACGCCACGATGGTGCGCCTGGATGCTTTTCCAAATGCACGCGGTAGCCGCTGGGATGCATATAGGTGACGCCAGCCGTCAGCGGGATGACTTGATTTTTACCGTCGGCGGTCCACGAAACGGTCTGTTTTGGCAAATTAATGCGCACCGTTTCCGGCACATACAACAGATCCGCATATTGTTTGTCGACTCCATAGCCTTCGGATTTCACGTCCATCAAGGCACCGTTGCGCGCGAATACCTCAGCGAAGGTGTGTCCCTGCGATCCAACGATACTATCATCGCCACGAAACTCTTCGCCCAGATTATAGGAGGCGAATGCGAGAGCGCCGCCGGCATGCTCTTCTTCTGCAAGACCAAACAGATTGGCAGAGAAACCAATCTGGGTCTTCACTTCTTTCTTGCAGTATCCGTAATAATTGTCGGCCAAAATAGTGACCATGACGCCTGCTGCGGTGCGGCAGGTGATCTTGAAGGCCGAACCATCGTTGTAGCGTTCGTCGTCTTTCTTCCAACACATGCCATCGCGACGCTGACGCACACTGGCGTCTTCGAAGCGTGGCAGGCCAAGATCCTTCTTTTTCAATTCCGTCAGATGCGGCGCTAAAATCACGCAGCCGGTGTGACCCGTCCAATGATCAACGTCCAGACCGGCATCGTTCTGCGGCAGGAACGGATCACCGGCATTGCCGAAGATCGACTCCACAAAGTCGAGGTTCGACACTAAGCATCCCGGAGCGAAAAAGCGGATCTCCATGGATTTTTCAGCAGAAACACCGGGGATTTCTGGACACACAACCGGGCGTAAAAGAAGTGACGTGAAGACTTCGATTTCGTTTGCCGTGCCCGCAGTAAAGGGCAGCTTCAGCAACGACGGCGATGGACGCAGGGCGTGATACAATAAATTGCCATAGACAGCCAATGGCACTTCTTTCTTGTCATCCGGTACTGGCAAGCCGCCAGCGGCTATGTGAAAAACACCTTTGGTCGTGCGGCGATCACTTTTGGGATTGTGCAAGACGCCCTGACTGACGCGATAACTGCTGAGAATTTCAGACTGATGAAGATTGCGCTCCGCTGGCAGCGACAATTCACGTCCCAAACCATGACGATCGAGAACGAACGTCCGTCCGGGCAACCGCACTGGGCCGAGCAGGCTCAGACCCTTTAATTGTTGATCGAGAAAATCTTGAATGCGCTGATCAGCGGCACAGAGATGGCCAGATAAGAGACGCGCTTGTTCGCGATGATTCGCCAACAGATCATGCGCAACATTCAAAAACTCGCGGTTCGACTCATCGGCGTCAACGATATAGCCCATCGCCGCAAGACGCAGGTTGATGTAGCGGATCACCTGTCGGCGATTGTCTTTTATCGCATGTCCGTTCGCATCCAGTCCGAGAGCGCGTTGCATATCCATGGGCGTCACCTGTTGAGGAAGCTGTGATCACATGACCGTGACGAAAAAATGAAAGTGGGTGAGAAAGTTGGTGAGCATGCAGCAACAGGCAACAGGCAACTAAATGAGAAGATTTACCGCTTTATGCGCTGAATTCGCTATTTCTTCACGCTATTCTCGCAGAGCCATTTCCACGAAGATTCCAGGACGACGATTCACCCTCGTGCGAGTCGCTCTATCAGCGGATCAATAACTCCCGCTTCGCGGAAACCTTTTGCGCGCAATTCGCACGCTGGGCACGTTCCGCATGGCGGCACAGCGCCGTTGTAGCAGGTATGACTCCACGCTAATAAATCGAGTTTACCAAAATTTTGCAGCATCTTCACCGTCTCTGCTTTGGAGAGATGCATCAACGGCGTGTGAATGGTAACGGGAAATTCCATGCCTTTGCGTAGGGATTCTTGCAGCGCGGTCATGGTATCAGCGCGACAATCTGGATAGCCGCTGTAATCGGTTTCGCAGACGCCGGTGATGACTTCGGTGATATCGCGTTGATAGGCGAAAGCGGCAGCAAGCGTGATGAAGACTAAATTGCGGCCGGGAACAAACGTGTTGGGCAAATGATTACCGTCGCGCACGCCGCCAGTGACGACTTCACTGCTGGTTAAACTGTTGCCACCTAAAGCACGGAAACTGTCGCAAGGAATAACCGTCTGTTGAATGCCCGCGCGTTGCGCAATGTCGGCAGCGGCAACTAATTCAATGCGATGGCGTTGGCCGTAATCGATGGTCACCGCGTGCAGATGCGCAAAACGTTGTTGCGCCCAGGCAAGACACGTGGCGCTATCCTGTCCGCCCGACAACAACAACACGGCGGCATGGGGATTAGGTTGCATGGGCGGCAGAGTGGTCAAAAAAATTGAAGCGGCAAGGCTGCCTCGTCCGCGGCTGTCGACGACGAATAACGTCCGCTTTTGCTGTCGTCCTTAATGCTTAATCCTGAAAAACGCAGTAGAGAAATATTTTATCCCAAAGCCGCAAAGAGCGCAAAGGACTTACATCAAAAACAAGATTCATCCGTTTGGTGAAGTCGTTGATCATACGAAATTGAATTCAAAACCCTGCCTTTCCTTGGCGTCTTTGCGTCTTTGCGGTGGAAATTTGAATTCCT
>JANMYZ010000276.1:0-1544 GCA_031382605.1 Planctomycetota bacterium
GAAGAAGAAGAATGGCAGGATTGCTATGTCGGCTTTGATCAACTGGTGATTGGTTGGGGACCATCCTGGGATATTCCCCCGGCAACGAATCGACTCACCTGGACCGTCGGAGCGTACGTGGCGGGCGGGCTGCGACTTGAACGCATACACGCAGAAGACGGCACGCCGCGCTTTCCAGAAGGGCAGGTGCACGCGACCGGTGTCCTTCAAGGCGAAGTCGGAACGCGTTTCGGCTATCGCTTCACCGATCGCGGCGATAGCTGGTTCGACCATCTACGCCTAGGTATCGGCATCGATGGTTGGTTACCGTTCTCTTCGGTGACGGTCAGCAATGGCAATGATGTCGATCACTATCTGGTGCCAGGATATTCCCTGCACGTGACGGCTGGCGTGACGGTTATTTGGTGAAGCACCCGACGGCTCACGGCCAAGTGATAAGCGCAGGACTTGAGTCTTCATCAATGCGCTGCACCGTCTTTTCCTCACCGGAGCCACCATGACCTTTGCCGCTGATCGTTACGAACACATGACCTATCGCCGTTGTGGTAGCTATGGCTTGATGCTTCCGGCGGTAAGTCTGGGCGGATGGCAAGCCATTGGCAGCTATCGCGACAGCAGTGCATCAAAGGCGATTTTCACTGCCGCGTTCGATGCGGGCATTACGCACTTTGATTTTGCTAATAATTACGGCCGGCCTGCTGGAGCCAGTGAAGAACTCTTTGGCCGCATCGTGGCTGATTTTCCACGCGAAGAATTAGTCATTAGTTCGAAGGCTGGTTATCGCATGTGGCCTGGCCCGTATGGTGACGGCGGATCGCGTAAATCACTGATCGAATCGTGTGAGCAATCGTTGAAGCGCCTGCGCGTCGATCATCTCGATATTTTTTATTCGCATCGCATGGATCCGAACACGCCGTTGGAAGAAACGCTTGGTGCGCTGCAGTCTTTAGTGCATCAAGGCAAGGCGCTGTATGTCGGCTTGTCCAATTATACGGATCCGACTTTCACTCGCGCGGTGGAGATCACCAAGCAACGGATGTGGTCGCCGATCACCATCCATCAGCCGCGCTATCATCTGTTTGAACGCCGGGCCGAGACCGAGGTCTTACCGACGGCGGCGCGCGAAGGCGTTGGCGTGATCGCGTTCTCGCCCTTGGCGCAGGGCATTCTCACGGATCGTTATCTGGACGGCATTCCAGACGGCTCGCGTGCTGCCACCGACCCAGGCAACGGCGGCATCGGTCGCGCAGCGGTGAAGCCAGAGGTCATCGCTAAGGTGCGGCTGCTCCACGCCATCGCCCAGCGGCGTGGTCAATCGATGGCTCAGATGGCCTTGGCGTGGGTGCTCAAAGATCCGCGCGTGACCTCGGTCCTGATTGGTGCCAGTTCGCCAGAACAAGTGGCGCAGAACGTTGCCTGCCTGAAAAATCTGACCTTCAGCGCCGATGAATTGGCTGAAATCGACCGTATTTGCGCGTAAAGCGCACACCATTCAGAGCGAATCGCAAAGTAAAATAAGATGGTGCCCAAGGCGGGGGTCGAAC
>JANMYZ010000299.1:0-7558 GCA_031382605.1 Planctomycetota bacterium
AGTGCTGCCGAAGGTCGCGGCACCAAAGTGATTATTGCGGCGGCAGGCGGCGCGGCGCATTTGGCCGGTGCTTGTGCGGCACATACGATTCTTCCGGTGCTCGGCGTGCCGATGGAAGGTTGGGCGCTCAAAGGGCTCGACGCGTTGCTGTCGACCGTGCAGATGCCACCGGGCATGCCTGTCTGTACGCTCGCCATCGGCAAGCCTGGTGCGATCAACGCTGCGCTGTTGGCCGTGCAGATTTTGGCCACCAGCAATCCTGCCCTGGCGCAAAAGCTCAAAGATTACCGCGAAGAAAATCGTAAGAAGATCCTGGCTGAAACATTGGAGTAAAAGCGAGAGGAGACGGAAAGCCGGTCGGAGCTTTCATGTCGTCGTGCGCGTCAACACTCTGATGCATGACTCGCATGGCCCTATTTGTTGAAATCCCAGGCGTCTTGGTGGCGGCCTGGGCACCTGATGTTTTGCTCCCGGACGTTGGCTTGGCGCTTCGTCGTTTACATGAACGCGGTGTAGCGGTCGTGGCGATCACTGATCGTCCACCGGTCGAAACCGAAGATTTCGCTGAGTTCAGCCAAGGTTTGCAAAAAAAGATCACGGAATTGGGCGGCAAACTGGAAGCGGTTTATGCGGCTTTGCCGGATCGTCCGGCGTCCTGGCGCAAGCCGCGCCCAGGAATGTTGCTGATCGCCGCGCGAGAATTGGACATCGATCTTCCCGGCAGTTGGCTCATCGGCACCAACTCCAACGACGCTCGGGCTGCAGCCCAAGCGGGCTGCGCTGGCGCGGTGTTAGTGGATTGCCCCGAAACGCACTTGGAAGACCTGGGCATCGCGGTGGCAATCGCACGCGATCTCGCCGATGCCCCACGCGTGATGATTCCGCGTCAGGGCGGCTGCTGGCATGATGTGCGTTGAGCCTAAAAAAACGCAGTTAGAATAAAACTTCCACCGCAAAGACGCGAAGAACGCTAAGGGAAGACAGAAACACCTGAGCTTCCCTGTTTTTTCCCGGTGTTGATAGAGCTTCGCCGATGAAAGAAACTTTTCTGATGGTCTTCCTTGGTGTTCTTGGCGGCTTTGCGGTGAAAATAGGTCATGTTATCGCCCTGGCCGACGCCTGCGGTCGGATGTTGGCAAGCGTCAGTGAGGCTTAGCATCCGGCCATGCGACTACGTCCTGGTGTTTTGTTGGTGGCCACGCCGCAGTTGACCGATCCCAGCTTTGTGCGGTCGGTCATTTTTTTGCTCGACCACGGAGACGGCGGATCGCTGGGCTTTATTATCAATCGTCCGCTCGATCTACCGCTGAATGAATTATGGACCGACGTGCCGGATGGTTTGGCTGAGTCTCGCCTTGCCGCCGAAGGTGGACCGGTCGACAAACATAAAGGATTGCTGCTGCATAGTGAGATGAGCTTAGCCGGAGCCCAAGTGATGGGTGAAGGCGTCGCGATTGGCGGTGATTTGTCCGCTCTCGCCGAGCGCTGGTCCACCGGCGGCGATCACACCGGCCCACGGCTTTATCTTGGCCACAGCGGCTGGACCGTTGGCCAGCTGCAACGCGAAATCGACGACGGCGCTTGGCTGGTGCGTCCTGGCCGCGTCGATCTTCTGCTGGGTTCCCAATCATTGGATTTACTGTGGCAACAATTGATCGACGGCCACGGCGGCGGCATGCCAGATCCCAGCCGCAACTGACCGCCATCTTCATCATTCCTTCACGCCATCTTGCACGCTGATTTCTTTCTGCTCGTCTGCCTCGTCATCCGTTTGGAGCCTTTATGCGTTTACTGCTCATCGTCTTCACGGCTGTCGCTTTAAGCGCCTGTGGTCGCTGGACCCCTGGATACATTATTACTGAAGACGGCACCATGTTGTCGAACAGTGATGTGAATCAGCGAGACGTGACCGTGCAAACGATCCGCTCTGAATTGGACAAGCAATTGGGCGAGCACTGGCGCACGCAAGTCGACTTGCCTGAACTGCCGGTCTACGAATCCGACGAACGTAATTTGTCGGTCAGTTGGACCTGGAAAAAAGCCACGGTGACCGTCACGTTAGTGGGCGACGGCACCGTCCCGCTGACGATCTCTGAAAAAGAAATCCACGATGAAATCACCGATTTCATGTATCAAAAAGTTCCTCAGTCGAAAAAGAATCTGACGGTCGTCGTCAGCCAAAAAGTTGACGCAGCCCAGTTTGCCGCATTGAAACAACCAGTGAAACCAGCAACGCCAGCCCCCGCTTCGCAGCCGCGCACCTACACCGTTCAAGCCGGCGACACCTGGGCCGACCTCAGCCAAGCCTTCTATGGCAGCGCCCAACACTGGCGATTTTTATCAGACGCAAACCAAGGCGGAGAACTCACCGTTGGCCGAGCACTGGTGATCCCCGCCAAGCCGTAAATTCGAGGGCATCGCTAACGTTCATGCGCTCCACCATCAGGTTTGGTTGGGGCACTTCTGACTGCGCATGGTGTTGCGTTGCGTTGCGCTCTGCGCCTGGTCAGGTGTCCCGTCATCATGCGCCCGTCTTCCTTTGTTCGAATGGTTCCGAGTGAGAATCGCTGATTTACAGCCTCGTTAGCCCAGGGTATCTCTGGCCTCCCAAACCTATGTCATCACCGCTCTCATCACCGCTCTCATCACCGACGCCGCTGTCAGCCAGTTCCGAACATCTGCTGTTCGGTAAGATTTTGACGGAGCGGGCGTTGGTGACTCCAGGGCAGCTAGAACAATGTCTGCGTTTGCAGGCGGCGGAGATGGATGTTGGTCGACCACGTCGCAGCTTGGGCGATGTGATGATGGAGTTGGGGCTTATTACCAAAGCGCAGTTGGATCTGACTTTGGCGGAGCAGCGCCGGCGATTGAAGGACTTGGTCGTCGGGCCTTATCATATCATCGATAAGCTTGGTTCGGGTGGTATGGGCGCGGTGTATCGTGCGCAGGTACCCGACACTGGCGTTGAGGTTGCGCTGAAGTTATTGCCCAAGAAATGGTCGAATGATCCGAACTTTCTTTCGCGCTTTCATCGTGAGGCGAAGTTGGGCATGGAACTCAATCATCCGCATCTGGTGCGGACGATCGATTTTGGCGAGAGCAAAGGCACCTATTACATGGCGATGGAAGTCATTGAGGGCGGCACGCTGGATCATCATCTGCATGTGAGCGGCGTGCTTCCGGAACGAACGGCGCTTAAGATTGCGCGTGATCTGCTGGGCGCGCTGCAATATGCCCATGAAAAAGGGCTGATTCATCGCGACATTAAGCCGTCGAACATTCTTTTTGATCGTGAGGGAAAAAGTAAGCTCAGCGATTTCGGCCTCGTGAAAGCCGTTGAGCCGGATCCGCAGTTCATGACGGAAGGCATGACGGTTGGCACTCCGCATTATATGGCGCCGGAACAAGCTCGCGGCGAGCCCCTGGATATTCGCGCGGATCTTTATGCCATGGGCGCGACGCTTTATCATGCGCTTACCGGTCAGACGCCGTTCAGCGGTTCTTCGGCGGCGGTGATGCATAGTCATCTCAAGCGCGAACTGCCGCCGCCAGAATCGCTCAATCCGAATTTGTCACCTGGGTGCGTCGCAATTATCAAATGTTTGATGGCGAAGGATCGCAAAGATCGTTACCCAACTCCTGCTGTCGCTGCCGAAGATGTTTTGCGGTTGCTGCGCGGCGAACAGCCGCAGGCCGCAGGTATGGTGCTTGTCGAAGCGAAGGCGCTGATCCTTCAGCGACGAAGCACGTCGACGACCAAGCATTCTTCTCAGATGGCAGAAACGTCAGAGGAATCGTCGAATTCGCGCAGGCCGCCGTTATGGATGATTATTTTGCTGGTTTCCGGCGTGGTATGGTTGGCGGGATTAGGCCTGATGATTTGGTTTGTTCAGGACGTACGCCGCCAGCAACAACCGCTTCCGTCACCAGCAGAGCCGCGTCCTGAACCGTCCTCTTCCGGCGGCCGATGATCGCTCTGGAGTACTGGGGTTCAAATTCTCCGTGCCATCCAGAGAATTTGCGACACCGACAAAAAAGAAGGAAGCATGAGAAGTGCTAAACCACAAAGGGCACAGAGGGCACAGAGGAAAATCATACGGTCTTCCTCTGTGCCCTCTGTAGTACTAAGGTTCAATTTCTCCGTGCTATCCGAAGAAATCGCTGCACGTACGAAAGGCAAGAAAGCAGGGGAAGGGCTAAACCACAGAGGGCACAGAGGGCACAGAGAAAAACATTCTAATTTTCCTCTGTGCCCTCTGTGGTTAGACTTCTCCGATCGTTGTCTTCGCTTGGGTTCCGGCTCCGCCGGTCTGGGGTGAGTACTTCTCCAATCTTTGCTTTCGCTTTGGTTCCAGCTCCGCTGGGCTGGGTAACGCTGGGCGATGAGCTCACCGATGGTCGGTAGCGGGTGCGGGCGCCCCATCGGCGAGTGACAAACGGAAGCAGGGCCTAAGGTGCGCCCTCCCCCATGGCTGGCGATCACATAGACCAACCTGTTCCTAATCTGGCCACGCTGTCCTCTGTGGATGGCGGCGTGAGCGGCGGCGTAGCCAACAGCGTGACCGATAGCGGAGTCGGCAAAGACGCAGGCGGAGTCAGCGGCGACGCGGCGTTGGACCTCGGCTACACCGTCACGGTCGACAGTTTCAGCGGCCCACTCGATTTGTTGCTCTATCTCGTTCGGCGCACGGAACTCGATATTCTTGAGGTGCCGCTGTCGCTCATTATCGATCAGTTTGTCGAAACGATTCGTAGTTGGCAGGACGCTGATTTGGATGTGGCGGGCGATTTCATTTTGATGGCGGCGACGTTGTTGGAGCTGAAAGCGCGCACCATCGTTCCGCCAGTGGAAGAGGACGAGGCGACCGACGATCGTGAGCCCGCCTTCGATCCGCGACAATCGTTGCTGCGTTCGTTGTTGGCGTACCGCCGCTTTAAGGAAGCCGCGCAGTGCCTGGATCGCCTGGAAGAAGATCGTCGTTTTCACGTGCAACGTCAGTTTCGCGAGGCGATTCCTGAGGCGCCACCAGAAGAGGGTGACTTCGATCTTGGCGAATTAGATCTCAATATCGTGATGACCACGTGCGAGCGTTTGATGGCGCGCATTGGCGGACTTGGCCCGCGCACCGTGATGGTTGATGAACAGCCGCTGGGCGTGCGTATTGCGGCGATGTTGGACGCTCTTGCGGTGTGTCAGCGCGCCACCATTCGCGAATTGTTGGCTGGTAGTGCGTCCCGCGTTTTACACATCACCACGGTGATGGCGTCGCTGGAACTCGCCCGTCAGCGGTTGGTCGAAATTGAACAGCCAGAGCAATTCGGTGAGGTTGCGCTGCGCCTACGCACCACCGAAGAGCGTGAGCGCGAACCGGAATTGCCACCCGAAGAAACGCCAGGCCCCAAGCGTCGCCGTCGTTTGCCATTGGTGACGTTCAGCGCCGCGAGTCTATCCACGGTTGGTGACGATGAGGTGGACGCCTCCGCGTTGGAGGAACCAACGGAATCCGATGAAACACGTTTCTTGCGTGAATTGGAAGAGGCCACGCGCGTCACCGCCGTGTTGGCCATCACCGCCGATGTTGAAAAAAGTTTCACCGCGCATTGGCTAACGTTGCACCCGGAATTGGTGCCTGTGGTGGTGCCGCCGCCAGAGGTCCCGGTCGCCGAAACGCCACCAACCAAAACATTCCCCGCGAAAAAAGTCACTCAACCGTCAGCGCCCGTTTCGCCGCTTCTGGAAGCGCCAGCCGCCGTCAGCGAACCGACCGCCGAGGTTGCCGTCGTCAGCCCTGCTGGTGGCGAAAACGCACCATTGGCGAGCGAAAATAATCAGCTGCCAATCACCGTTGATTCCGTGGTCGTTGAAAGCGTGACCGTAGAGCCCGCGATCGCAGCCGAAGTAGTCGATGCGGGAGCGTCAGTAACGGACTTCGTCATATCGCCGCAGGTAGAAATCATCACCAGCCGCCACGCGGCAAGCGCCTCGCCAACGTCAGCGTTGGTTGATGAAGTTGCGGTGATTACCGCTGAATCACCGTCGTTGCCATTAGTGGAAGAAGCCCCATCGACACTCGCGTTGGCGCCGGAGTTGCTGGCGTCGGAGTTGCTGGCGCCCGAGCTGGCGCCGGAGACGTTGGCCGAAGAAAAAATCACGACGACTGAACTTTTCGTTGCCGTCGAAGTTGAGGTAAACGCCCCCGCTGCTCCTGCCGAAGTCGTGAATCATGCCGAGCATCAAGCCGAGCCCATCATCGAACCAGAACGCGTGCTGGATGTCGAGGCGTGGCCGGTGATGCGCGCGCTGCCGATGCCAGAGGAAACCGTTGATCCACTCGCGGATCTCACCAGCGACGATCCCGCTGAGGTCAACGCGCGACTGCATGGACACCGTCCAAACGAAGAACCAGAAACGGATGACGACGACGAGCGCGACGAACTCGATCCTGATGATTTGCTTGGTGATGATCCCGCGATGGTGAATGCGGCGTTGCAGGCAGCGACTGCACGCATTCCGCTTCCGCCACGGGTCTTGCCTGAGTTGATTATTCCTACGGCGACCGAAACCACGACTT
The DNA here is from genome assembly GCA_031382605.1 of Planctomycetota bacterium. Classification (GTDB taxonomy): domain Bacteria; phylum Planctomycetota; class UBA11346; order UBA11346; family UBA11346; genus BOG-1363. The sequence continues at coordinate 6,573 of JANMYZ010000299.1, forward strand.
GGACGGCACCGATTGATGTTGGTCAAACCGCAGCGAGTGAGCCGAGCGACGACAGCGAACTCAGCGAACTCAGCGAAGAGCCAGACATCATCGCCGCGTCGTTGTTGAGTGAGGTCGTGAGCGATAAACCTGCCGTGGTTTCAACGTCTGCCTTGGTCGACGAAGAAACCCACGCACCGGTAGAAAAAGTGCCGGAGAGCCCGCGCGAAGAGCGCGTTGATGCGCTGGTGGTTCCGGTTGTCACCGAGCAACTGTTCGCAAATGACGTGAGCGAAGTCGTCTCGTCAGTGCCTTTGCCGACGACGCAGGCGTTGGCGTCAGCGGTGATTGCGGAACCATCATTCCCGTTGGTCTCCAACGTGACGAGCGATCCGATGCCAACGACGGCGCCATTGATTTTAGCCGAATTAGCAGACGAACCCGTGACGGAAGTGACGGCTCTCGTTTCGCTCACAATCCCGTTGGTTGAAGAAGCAGCGGTGTCATCGGTGAATGTTGAACCGTCATTCCCATTCGCTTCCAAAGTGATGAGCGACCCAACGCCAATGACGGCGCCTTTGATTTTAGCCGAATCAGCGGACGAGCCCGTGACGGAAGTGACGATCAAGATTCCGAGAAAAATCCTGCCGGTTATTGCCAGCGTGGAGTTGAGCCAGCCACCAGCGGCGCTCGTGTTGGTAAGCGTTGGCGCAGTTGGTGCATCTATGCCGAGCGAAGTCGCGGCTCCACCGCTGTCGGAATCTGAATCGGAACCGCCTCCGCCGCCTCCGCCCCCATCTCCGCCGCCCTCATCGCCTTCACCTTCACCTCGCATCGCCCTCACCTCCAACCCAAGTCCCACCCGCCCAATGTCCACTCCACCCCGTTCGAAAGCTTGGCTGATGATCGCGCTGATAGCGGCGATCAATCTGCTGTGGGCTGGCTGGACGTGGTTCGCGTGGGTGCCGAAGAATGTCGTCGAAATCGTGGCGAGCCCGCAGTCGATG
>JANMYZ010000310.1:0-2485 GCA_031382605.1 Planctomycetota bacterium
CGCGGTTATTCTCGGTGACTTTACCACCCTCAAAGAGGGTGGCGTCGCCAAGCGCACCAAGCGCGTGCTCGAAGTTCCGGTCGGTCAGGCCCTGCTCGGCCGCGTGGTCGACGCGCTCGGCAATCCCATCGACGGCAAAGGCCCGATTGCCGCTGAATCCAGCCGTCGCGTTGAATCGCCGGCTCCTGGCTTGGCCGATCGTAAGAGTGTGCACGAACCACTGCAGACCGGCCTGAAGTGTATCGACGCGATGATTCCCGTTGGTCGCGGCCAGCGCGAATTGGTCATCGGTGATCGCAAGACTGGCAAAACCGCCATCTGCATCGACACCATCATCAATCAAAAAGGCAAAGGCGTTATCTGCGTCTACGTCGCCATCGGTCAGAAAGAATCGACCGTCGCCAGTATCGTCAAACAGCTCGAAGAAACCGGCGCGATGGCGTATACCATCGTCGTCAGTGCCGCAGCCTCAACGCCCGCGCCGATGCAATTCCTTGCACCGTACTCTGGTGCGGCTCTGGCAGAATTCTTCATGTACAACACTTGGGAACATGAAAACGGCCTCCCGAAAATGGTGAACGGCAAATACGTTCAGCAATCGGTTGCCAACGGCGGCAAAGGTTTCGCCACCTTTATCGCCTACGACGATCTTTCGAAACAAGCGTCTTCTTACCGCGAAATGTCGCTGTTGCTGCGTCGCCCACCTGGCCGCGAAGCGTACCCTGGCGACGTGTTCTATCTCCACAGCCGTTTGCTCGAACGCGCCGCCAAGTTGAGCGACAAGCTCGGCAATGGTTCGCTCACCGCGTTCCCGGTTATCGAAACGCAAGAAGGCGAAGTTTCCGCGTACATCCCAACCAACGTGATTTCGATCACGGACGGTCAGATCTACTTGCAGCCTGACCTTTTCAACGCCGGTCAGCGTCCTGCGGTCGACGTCGGCATTTCGGTATCACGCGTCGGTGGCGCAGCCCAGATCAAGGGCATGAAGAAAGTCGCCGGAACCCTTCGGCTTGACCTCGCCGCGTATCGCGAACTCGAAGCATTCGCGCAGCTCGGCACCGATCTCGATCCCGCTACTCAGCGCCAACTTGATCGCGGCGCGCGCATGATCGAACTGCTCAAGCAGGGCCAGGCTCAGCCGCTCGGCGTCGAACAGCAAGTGATGATGATCAAAGGCGCTGGCGAAGGCATGCTCGACGGCATCCCCGTCAGCCAAGTTTCCGCCTACGAAAAAGAATTCCTCGCCTTCATGAGCGCGGAATACCCTGAAGTCGGCAAAGAAATTGTCGAAAAGAAAATCCTCGGCGATGACGGGGAGAAGAAGTTCAAAGAAGCCGTCAAACGCTTCACGGAATCCTTCAAGGCCCGGAACAAGTAAGCTACCAGCTACGAGCTTCGAGCTTCGAGTTTAAACACCACCCCTGACGGAGCGCCTAACGAGCCACACTAACAGCCCAGTTCTACGAGAGACAAACTCGTAGCTCGCAGCTAGCAGCTCGCAGCTAATCCCATGGCCAACCTCAAAGACATTCGCAAGCGTCGCAAAGGCGTGACGAACACCAAGAAGATCACCCGCACGATGGAGCTGGTGGCCTCGGCGAAGTTTCGTAAAGCGCAGGACGCCGCCATGGCTGCGCGTCCTTATGCCGAAGAATTGCGTAATCTGATTTTACGCATCGCCGAACGCGGTGGTAAATCGCTGTCGCATCCGTTGCTCAAAGAACGCTCCACCGTCAAAACCGTCCTTATCGCCGTGGCAACTTCAGATCGCGGTTTGTGCGGCGCGTTCAATTCCAACCTCGTCAACGTCGCGCTTAAATTGGCCAAAGAGCAAGAAGCTCTTGGCCGCAAAGTTCGCTTCGTTTCGCTGGCAAAAAAAGCCGCCTCTGGCCTGGCCTTCGCTGGCTACGAAGTGGAAGCCGCCCACACCAAGTTGATCGGTGGCACGCTTAAATTCGACCAGATGGAGCGCATGGCCAATGCCCTCATCAAAGATTTCACCGACGGCAAATCCGACCTCGTTTACGTGGTGTTCTCGCGCTTCTTGACCCAATCGCGCCAAGAGCCGACCGCTGCGCCGATGTTGCCCGCCGCTTTCGCTGCCGAAAAAGTCAGCGAAAAAGTCGGCATCAAGACATTGAAGGGCGACTTCGTCTACGAGCCAGAGGCCGAAGAGCTTTTCGCTGCACTTATCCCGCAGATGGTGCGCTTCTATATGTACTCGACGCTGCTTCAGACCACCGCTTCGGAACACGCTGCTCGTCGCATCGCGATGAAGAACGCTACCGACGCGGCCACGGACATGATCAAGGCGTTGAACACCGCCTACAACCGCGGTCGCCAAGGCAAGATCACGCAGGAGATCGCAGAGATCACCGGCGCGGTCGAGGCAATGGCATGATTGCGAATTGCCACCAGCTACGAGCTGCGAGCTGCGAGCTGCGAGTTGAAGAAAGCACCGTGCGCTTTGCTTATTCGCCAG
>JANMYZ010000461.1:0-5247 GCA_031382605.1 Planctomycetota bacterium
CCTTGATACCGACTGGGGCAAACGGTGGTTTGCCGGCCGCGCTAAACGCTCCTGGATCAGGAATAAAAATACGTTGTGGAGTGCGATAGCTGATATTTTCACCCAATGGTGCACGACTGTAACGCATGCGATTCAGAACCACGAGGCTGCCTCGCAATTGGACCTTTTTATTGGTCCAATCTTCGAGATATCGGATCAGGCTATGCACCCCACCGCTACCACCGTCGACGACGTTTTCTTCATCCGTTGGCAGGTTGTTGAGCACCAACGAAAGATTCAGTTCGCTGTCCCCAGCAGTTGGCAGTGCACCGCTATAATCGTCGTCCTGGTCATTATCAGCGTCGCTCCAGCGAGTGGATAACGCCGTCAGGGAATCGGCAAAAAGCGCGCAGGGCGGCAGCTTGCCGTCAGCTGCTGGAGTAATATTGAAAGATCCGCGAATGTAACACGGATCAGGAGTAATGATCGTCAGACCTGGGTTTCCTGCTGGGCGAACTCCCAGGTCAATTTTTTCAGCTTGATCGATTCTTACCGGCAGGTGAAGAGGATATACTACCCACGTTCCTGGACTGCCAACTTCAGGAGTGGTACCGGGCATCAGCGATCCCAGTACCATAAATGGGTGACCCGTGTTAGTAATCATAGACGGCGCAAATGGTGAGCGATCAGATACTGGATTATAACGCAAAGGCGCCAACGGTTCGTAAGTCCCCGCGCTGCCAACGACTTGTCCAAGACGAGGCGTGCGGTGAATATAAATCAGCCCATTGAAATTCGCTGCGGGTGGTTTGCCAGCGAATGACGGATGAGCGGTGCGCAGAAATGCACAAACCTGTGCCATATGCAGCGTCAGCGGGCGGGCGCGCAGGGTGCGGGCCGAAGCGACGTCGAGGTAGCCCTGGGCCTGCAACCATCGCGCTTCGCGACGGTTGACGAAACGATCCTGACTAGCGACCAGCTTGGTCAGATCGCCGTCAGCAACGGCGTTTGCCATCGCATAGCTGAAAAAATCTTCAGTAATGTCGCGCGGCTGACCAAAACCATCCAGCCCTAAATAGACCGCGTAATGAGCTTGCAGCCATGCAACATAAGCGGTCACAAAATCAGAGTGATTGAGGAAAAGGGCGCGCGCCGGTGCTTCTTCCGCATTCGCGAATCCTGTGATAGCGGTGCCATCCGGGTTTGTTCCGAACGCTGGATTTTGACGACCGCGTTCACGAATGGTCAAGCCTGTGGTCAAGCCGTCATCCTGGCCAAACAATGATTGTTCTAGATAGTAACCCGCCAGTGCGCCTTGCGCGCCGCGCGCCGCAACGACTGGCAACCAGGTGTGCTGACGATTCGGTGTCGTGGTACCAGTTGGTGCATTAAGCGCCGGCAAGACCCCGCTAGGCAAGAGGGTAGCAGACTGAGGTTTGTCCGGTTGGTTCGGCCAAACGTCTTCATAGGTTTTTCCGTCGCCATCGATCAAGCGAAATAACGGCATATCGGTGGCATAGACTGGACGCGACGTGCTAACTCGGTTGGTGGTTAATTGACCCGTTGAAGAATAGAACAAGGCACGCGCCGGTTCGCGACCGGGATTGACCGTATAACGATCGCCAGCGACGGTGCGATAAAGCGGGATTTGCTCACCGACCATGCGCTGGGCTTCTAGCGGATATCCAGAAAATTGCGGAATACTTGCCAAGTGAGTAATCGCACCGCCGCCGCTTTTAGCGTCCTTGATGTAGGGATCTACGCGGTTCTCAGGCAGGCTCCAGTCACTGCGCGAGTCGCGCTGATACGTAAATTTCTCGCCGTTGATGGCGACTTTTTCGGTGGCGGGATTGCCATCACCACCATTGAGATCGAGCAAACCACTCATGGTGCTTGCGTGCTTGGCTTTCTTAACTTTTTTCCCAGGAAGCGGAACGTCGAGAGGTGCTTTGGCACCAGGTTCATCGATTCCTGCTGGAGAGGCGAAAAAAACATTGGCTGCCTTGCGCAGGCGCACGACCCCCATCACCCCCAACACCTCAACCTTGTCAGTGCGATTCCCCAACACGATCATGCCACCGTCCGAGGCTGATTTCTTATAGTTATTATTTTTGAAACTTTCTCCCGAGCCTCCCAGATAGATCGCACCGTTGCTGTGCATGGAGGCGAACATCGTCACATCCTGATCTGGCTCGAACTCCAAGTCGCCGGTTTCGCCACTCGCGCCGTAAAAAATCGCGTAATCGAAGAGCTTGACATGGTTGATCTGGATGACTCGCTGAACCTGAACGGAAACTGTATGTCGTCCCGTCTCGGTCCACGGAACCACCATCACATCATCCTGATTTTTTAGGGCGTAGGCCTCGGTCACGATGCGATAATGGAAGTAAGGCGGATTCCCTGGCAAAAGAGTTCCACCCTTGCTGGAGCTGCGCGCATCAGCGTCACGTTGCGCAACGCGAGCGGGGTTGATCTGCCGATTCACCGAGAAGGTGGCGTTGCTGGCGGTGGAGTTCGCCTCCACGACGGAGGCAATCTTGACTGGCTCGATACGCCAGCGCACCAAGCAGCCATTCATCCACAGGCCGCGCTGGGGAATGACCGACGTGGTGCCGTTTGTATAAGCGCAACCGGTGAGGTTCCACCACGTCGCGGGATCCTCATCCACATTGGTGGTGAGGTTTTCGACCTCGGCTGCATGACCCACCAGTTTTGCTTCGATCAACGCCGCGACCGATTCCGCCGCTAGGGAGGCTCGTAGTCGATCGTTTTCGAGACCTGCCAAAATCGAAACGGCGTGCGTCCGATCTGATGCCGCGAAGAGAATCGCCACCACGGCAGTGGTCACCAAGAGGGTCACCAGCAAAGCCGCTCCACGACGGCGATGGGGATTGGCAGCAACGAAGATGTTGGCGAGTGACGACATGGTGAAGCTCCGGTGTGGAGGTTTATTCGGTGAGGCCGGAACGCATGGCGATGATCATATGCAAGCTGCGCCGAGCGCGCGCCTGACCAGTCGTCAGGTCATCGGACTGAAGATGTATCGAAATGCTGACTTGGTTGACATTAAGGCTCGGCGCTTCGCGGTTAGTCGCGACCGTGAACGATACGATGTTATCAGCGATGCGCTTATCGCTGATCCATACTCCCTTAGTTCCATCGCGGTAATCCCGGAACAACACGCCACGGCCGGTGACGTCCACATCTGGACGCACCACCAAGCGATAGTGCCGAAGCTTGGTCAGATCACGGGCATCGCTGAAGGCAATGGTGCTGGCAATGGATTCCCAGGTGGGGATGGCGAACGCGGATTCGAGCTTATCGGGCTCCCATTGCGGATTGAGCAGCAGAGAGCGCACCCCGTTGGCGCGGGCGAAGCGGGCCATCGGCACCGGCGGCTGATGATTGAAATCCACTAGGTCGACGCGGGCATCCGTCGGCAGAGTGCCGACCGTACGTTCCGTGCGCAGTCGCAGGAAAATAAGTTCATCACCAAAGCCGCCAGGGTCACCGTGAATGACCTGCGGGAACAGACGTTCTTGACCAATCCCTTTTGCGTTGGGACCGATAAACCAAGCCGTGTTCGCAAGATCGTAATGCAGCTGCTGAGAAATGTGCCGACACTGTTCTTCAATATCCGCTTGCCGGTTGTGCAGCCCCGCAAAGGAACTGACGCTCACCATGCCCTGCAGCGTCACACCCAGCGCTATCGCGAGAATCGCGAAGGCGACGATGAGTTCCATCAAGGTGCTGCCGCTGCGCATGGAAATCATTTGACGCGCGCGAATACCAACTCGCGCCTCCGTGTTTCACCATTTGCTGAAGACCACGTTGCCGACAAGCGCACCACTACCGCATCAATCTGCTTACGCAGGTCGATGGGTGGCATCAGGCGATAAGCGTTACGAGTATCTGCCCAGGTCGAGCGCGCGGCTGCGCCATCGATGGGAGTAAAGCACAGCTCCAAAGCGATCGGCTGATAATACTCCAGATACAGATGCAAATCCGCCAAACCCGAATGCTCGGTTCCAAGCACCTGAATAGCAGCGTCGTTGTTTGGTTCTTTTACACCTTCCCGTAACGGCGGAAAATCCCCCTTCGCCAACGGGACATCGGTTTCCGGACGTTGCCATGACCATGCCCCGTTCAGCGGGTCATCACTTCGATTTCGGCCAAGCCACTCCCAGTCGCCACCCATGATGCGCTCGCTCCACATCCGCATCAGGTCACTGACCGCCGTTTCTTCGGTGGCGGAACGTTTAGCCGACGTCAGCGAGAAAATTCCGGCGCCGATTGACGAGAGCACCGTGGCAAGAATGGCCAGCGAAATCATCACTTCGAGCAGGGAAAATCCCTGCCGTGCGAGTTCTCTGCCTTGACCGCGTGCGATGCGTACCTGGGTGGTTTCAAGAACGGACTCATCGATTTCTGGGGCCAGCAAAATAGACGGCCGGTTGGCGATGAACTGATTGGCCGGCATCGCATCGGTGGGATCATAGTCGAGGTGCGGATCCGACCGCGCAGCCATTGCTGATACTGCTGGTGCCGGTTTTGCCATCGCAACCGGCACCGCAGCGGCAGCCTTTGTAGTTAGCGCTGTAACTAGGGTTCTTGCTGTCGCAGCATCGGGAATGGGCTGCGCGGTCGTGGCAGATGCGGTCACCACTCGGGTTGCCACCGCAACTGGCACCGCAGCTGGCACCGCAGCTGACACAACGTTGGCCGTCTTTACGGTTACCGCCGTTGTAACAGGGATCCTTACTGTCGCCGCATGGGGAATGGGCTTCGCGATCGTGGCAGATGCGGGCATCACGCGGGTTGCCACCGCAGCTGGCACAGCGGCCTTGAACAACCGCCTGGTGGACACCTGTTCGATGATCTCCGCCCGCTGGGTGGTCGCATTACGAATGGTAATGGTGGCGTTGGCGCGCTTACGAGTGGCCACGTCGTCTGGCACAACCAGCTTGGCGTCCATGATCGCGGGTCCCGAACGCCGCAATAAACTGGTTCGGATGAACCAACCAACCAGAAGCGAAGCGAAAACCGCGTAGGCGACGATCAGCCAGCGCTGTTGTAAGAGTGAATCGCGTTGCGTGGTGACGGCATTCCGCTCAATAACCACCAGAGCCAGAGCATCACGCAATTCGCTCGAACGCGCCGTCGCTGGCGCGGATATCAGTGCGGCAGAAGAATCCACAGCGTCAGCCGATTCCGAGCGCAGGCTAAGCAGTTCTTCCTCAGCAGCCAAGCCAGCCATCGAGTGCAGTG
>JANMYZ010000384.1:0-8799 GCA_031382605.1 Planctomycetota bacterium
ACACATTGAAGAGGTCCTGAGGGGCGGTCGGCTTGTGCCGACCGCTCACTCTTTTAGCGTCTTGCCCACGATTTCACCAATTGCTTTCGCTTTGCTCGACCTCTCTTCCTCTCTCTCTTCCTCTAGGGCTACATGAACCCCCTGCTCGATCTACTCGATGCCGCGACTGAAGCACGGGTAAACAATCCGCAACTACGTCCATCGGTGCTGGCTTCTTTGCGTCTTGGCACCAGCGCGGGATATTTGCGTTTTGGTCGACTGACTACTTTTCGTCATGATAGTGAGATCCGCGAAATCATCGCCCAGGGTGAATGCACCCAAGGCGATGACGAACAATTACGCATCACCTTAGCCGCACGCGATAGCCACAACATCACCACCGTGGGCAGCCTGACGGCTTATCCGCTCGGCAAGGGCAAACGCATTCATGGCGTCCTGCTGGTGGAAGATCCCAAGCCTGACGTCGGCCTGCTGCTGGCTGATTTGTTTCTGCAATGGTGTGCGGTCACCGAGTTCGCGAATCTTGAAAAAGCGGAACTGATCGACGAAAATTTTCAACTGCGCGAGGAAATCAAACAGCAGTTTTCGGATAAGAATATCATTGCCGTCTCCGGCGCCTTTCGCCGCGTGCTTGAAAGCGCTCAACGAGTCGCTGCGTCAACCGCAACGGCATTGATTCATGGTGAAACCGGGACCGGAAAAGAGCTGATCGCTCGCGTCATTCATGCGCACAGCGTCCGCGCCAACGGTCCGTTTGTCACCATCAATTGCGGCGCGCTGTCGGAATCATTGCTCGAAAGTGAACTCTTCGGCCACGTTAAAGGCGCTTTCACCGGCGCGATTGCCGATCGTAAAGGTCGCTTTGAAGCCGCCAACGGCGGCACTATTTTCCTTGATGAAATTGGCGAAGTCAGCCCGGCGATGCAAGTGCGCCTGCTGCGCGTGCTGCAAGAAATGGAAATTGAGCGCGTCGGCGACACCAAAACCCGCAAGCTCGATGTGCGCGTGGTCGCGGCAACCAATCGTGTGTTAGAGAAAGAAGTGGAAAAGGGCACTTTTCGCGCCGACCTCTATTACCGCCTTAACGTCGTTTACCTGCACATTCCCCCGCTGCGCCAACGCACCGAAGACATCCCGCATTTGGTCGAATACTTCCTTGGCATTTATTGCCAACGGAACGTCAAATACATCGATTCGATCTCACGCGAAGTACTCGAAATTTTGACGCGCTATCCCTGGCCCGGCAACGTTCGCGAGTTGGAAAATTGCATTGAGAAAATCGTCGTGATGGCGCCCGCCAGAGAGATCACGCCCGACTTGCTGCCGATGTCAGTGATGGCTTATGATCCGCATCAAGAAATCGGCAAAGCTACTGGTCCGGTCAGTTTTGAAGCTCGACTGAGCTCCTACATGCAGACGGAAACCCATGCCTGTCTTGAGCGCAATGGCACCGATCTCTACGACGTGGTGCGCTCAAAATGGGAACGCTATTTGTTCGAAGCCGTGCTTAATGTCTGTGGCAACAACAAAAGCAAAGCCGCCATCATGCTCGGCATTACGCGCAACACGCTGAACACTCGCCTGAAAGAATTGTGCGACGTGAAGGTGCAGTGGACGGTTGAGTAACTCCCGTCACAGGTAGCTGCCTGCGGTTATCGATCCGATGCCGTGCGGCGCTTTCTTTCTTCGCTGCGCCAACGTTCGATCGCGGCGTGGTCGCCTGACATTAACGCTTCAGGGACCAGTAAATCGCGGAAGTCACGTGGGCGGGTGTAGCTGGGATGATCGAATTCATCGCTGACGGTAAAACTGTCGGCGACCGCGCTCTCAACATTTCCCAGTGCACCAGGTTGCAGGCGCGTGACGGCATCGACTAACACCAACGCTGCTAATTCTCCGCCGCTGATGACCAGATCGCCGATTGAAAATAATTCTGGCTGGTAGAGTTCGACAATCCGTTCGTCGATGCCTTCGTAATGTCCACACAAAACAATGAGATGCGCTTGCGTCGACAAATCACGAATACGCGATTGATCAAGTTTGCGACCCTGCGGTGAGGTCATCAGTAATTTTGGTTTTGCACTGCGCACCATCAAATGATCAAGACAGTTCGCGATGGGTGGCGCCATCATCACCATTCCAGGGCCACCGCCGAACGGACGATCATCGACTTTGCGATGCCGACCGCCGGCCCAGGCTCGCGGATCGACCGCTGCAATGTCGATGAGTCCACGCCGCCGAGCGCGGCCAACGATGCTGCTGTCGAGGTAAGCCTCGCAAGTGTCGGGGAACAACGTGACGAGATCGATTTTCATGATGGCTGGGTCCGGCGAGAGTTTACCTCACGAAGACTCACTGCGCACTCCGCTGATTCTAGCTCCGCTGATTCTAGGCTTGCACTCCAGCGAGCCATAAACGACGGCGCGATGCTCACCATTCCTCCACCCCGGCCGCTGTCGCATAATAAATTTCTTGAACCCCAAGTTTTCTCAGCGCATCGACCACTTCGATCACGCGGCCATGACGCGCCTGCTTGTCGGCCAGTAAGGTGACTTTCGGCTGACCCTGAACCCAAGATTTCAACTGCGCGACTTCCACGCTTTTACCTTTGCAACTCATCGCGCCGCCCGCGTCGATCACCAAATCGAGCGTATTTGCCGCAGGTTTGGCACCGGTGCCCGCTTGCGGCAACGACACCGGCAGATCGCGGCTTTGCGCGGCTTGACTGGCGAGCACAAAATACACCACCAACACCAAGGCGATGTCGACCAACGAGGTGAAATCGAGCGTGGTCCGCTGACCACCATGACGTCGTCGTAGTGCCATGTTTATGCCTTTGCCCCAGCCGCATAAACTGGCAAATCCGTCGCTGCATTTTCAAGTTCATCGATCAAGCGTGACGATAAACCCGAAAGCAATTGATAGGCAACGTAGGCGCCAATCGCCACCGCAAGCCCGGCGATGGTACACGCCAAAGCCTGAGAAATGCCATTAGCAGCCACCGCGTGCGTGACGTTGGCTTGATCACCGACACTTCTGAATATGTCCATCAAACCCGCGACCGTTCCCAGCAGCCCCAACCACGGAGCGATCTGCGCCGAGGTCTGAATCATGCCCAGGCCGCGCTCCATCCGAGAAACCTCGCGTTGAGCCGCGCCCAGGGCAGCAGCGCGAATCGTATCGCCGCTGCGCTCATGCATCTCCAGCCCACTGCGCAGGACGCGCGCCATAGGGTTATCCTCGGTCAGTTCCGCCATGGCTGCACGCATGCCGCTGCGCAGCATGGTGTCATGACAACGTTCGCGGATGGCCTGAAATTGTTTACGGAGCGGCCACAGACGCCACGTGAGCTCAATAACCAAGGTCATAGAAGCCAGCGAAATGAGGGCGATGAAGACCACGGTAAAGCCGCCGTGTGCGATTATTGTTCGAAGCAAGTCGATCATGAGTGGCTTTCAGACATGCTGCGGTGTATCACCATCAACGGTGGGATTGCATTAGGGCTAGGCACGGGATAAAGACGCATTCGCTGTTTATGCTCACTGGCTGCTTTCGGAGTTTTCATGACGGATCTGATTCCTGTTCTGCTTGGTACGGCCGGTATGGTCGACGGTGAATGCTTTGTTTTACAGCGCTTGGTTGACGTCGTCGTCGGTCGCAGTCGTTCTTGCGACATCAGTCTGAGACGCACCACGGCTTATCTCAAGACCCCACCTGCCCAGCGCGATAGTGATCACGACTTCAATACGGTGAGTCGTCGTCATCTCAAAGTGCAAATCACTGGTTCTACTGCGAATATTCAAGACCTTTCGACCAACGGTACGTTCTTCAACGGCGAGCCAATGCGTGAACCACAGAAGGTCGATCTGACCGCTGGTCCATGCACGGTGCGCCTTGGTACTCGTGAAAGTTTCCAATTGTTATTACTACCAGCTGATGATCCCCGGGTGAAAAATGGCCAAGCGGTCAGCCTGGCTGGCAATAACGGATTGGCAGAGTCGATCGCCACAGAGTAACGGCGGCCAGCGGAAAACCGCGCGATTCAGCAGAAAATAGCTCGTTCGCAATTGGCAAGGCATGTGCGTTACGCGATCGGAGGATCGTTATGCGCACTCTGCCTCAGACCGAAGTTCGTTCGCTGCCTGCACCGGCACCACAAGAAACTCAATCACCAGCAACCAATCGTGGGGACGGTCACAATTTCGCCGAGACTTTGCAGCGAAAATCGGCGGCTGACGAACGGCCCGAATCGCCGCGCAAAAGCTCGCAACCGACGGGAAGGAACAGCGCCAACGACACGGCTGAAAATGTTTCGTCACCAACGAAACGACCACCTGCGGACCATGCGACCAACGCGACCGAAGAGCCCACGGCTGGCGATCTCACCGTCACCGATGCTCCTGTCGTGGCTGAGCCAACGAACGTCCAGACCAACCCACTCACGCTCGGCGACCTCGGCTTAGCTTTGGCGATGTCGGCCAGCGCGATGGAACCCGCCGTCGCGGCACCAACCGCAACGCCCGAGACACTACCGGAATTTGCGCTAAAAACGGTAGTCACCGCGACAAAGGCGAATGGTGACGTCAATCCGATGGCATCCACTGAGATGACGATGGATGCCGTCGTCGCTGCGCTGGCCGAGCTGGCCGCGCTGGCCCAAAATGCCAAGAATTCGGCTGCGCCTGTTACGGAGCAAACTGTGCTCACCACTGTTTCGGCTCAGCTCTTGGCCAGCGTCAATGCCAACGCGCTGACCACCGGCGACTCGGCAACCACCGACCTGACCGCCGCGATGTCGGCCGCCGCCGCAAGCAATCGCATTCCCACAACGCCCAATACAAAAATTGCCGATGCCCTATTGGTATCCGACGCGGTCGAGGCGGTCGCCAACGACGTCGATATGACCGCCGCTTTACCACCCGTGATGGCACCTGTAGCGACCGCGAAGGCTGCGCTGCCATCGGTAAAAGACCATCTCCCTACGTCTCCTGCGGATGATGCATCCAGCGCTGAATTGATGACGCCGTTGGTCAGCAGTGCGCCGATCAACTCGGCGACTCCGGCAGCGCAAACCACCGGCATGAATGCGGTGGCCGCTGCGATCGGCGATAAAAAGTCAGAGAAAGCCAGCGCTGAATCAGCGCCTATGGCTGCGAAAACGCCGAACGAATCTGCGTTCGCGCCACTGCCAGCGGCGCCAGCAGCCCCGACCACGGTGACGCGCCCGATGAGCGAAACCGTCATGGCGCAAAATACGTTGGCAGCCAATGGCAATGCGATGGAAAAAGTGCTCTCTCATCAAGTGTCGAAGGCCCTGGTCCAGCACTTGCCCAACGGCGATCGGGTTTTGGTGATGCGCCTGACGCCGCCGGAACTCGGCACGGTGAAAATCGAAGTCATCGAACGCATGGGCGTGCTGACCGCAAAACTGCACGCAGAAGACGACGGCGTTCGTTTAGCGCTCGAACGTTTTTTGCCCTCCATGCGCCAAGATCTGCGCGCCAGCGACGCACCGATTCGCGAATTATCCATGAGCGATCAAACGCAATTTCAGCGTTCGTTTGCTGACGGTCAAAACCAGCAACAGCAACAACAGAACGCCGAATCCAGCAATCGCCGCGCACGCGCCGATGAGCCGCGTTTCAACACTGACGGAGCGCGTCAAGACACCGTTACCGCTCCGCGAAGCGCGCCGCTCGGTGGGCGCGTCAGCATGTCTGAGGTCAACGCCCTCGCCTAAGCTTTTGGCACGGCGCGAGCGTTGATAACTCAACTCATCTCTTCTACCACTTTCTATCACTTTCTCCCTCATCCTTTTTCACCTCTTCAACGACGAGAAAACACCATGCAACGTTCACTCTCCAGCGGCGTGTCGGGAATGGTTAATCACCAGCTGATCCTTGACACCGTGGCTAATAACCTGGCGAACATCAGCACCTCTGGCTTCAAGGCCAGTACGGTAAGTTTTGCCAACGCGCTTAACCAAACGTCGTTCTCTGGCTCAGCGCCAGGTTCCAATGTTGGTGGTCGCAATCCCAACCAAATCGGATTAGGCGTGCAAGCGGTGTCGGTCAACGTTGATATGCGACAGGGCGCTTTGCAATCCACTGGCCGCACGTTTGACCTTGCCATCCAAGGCGAAGGTTTTTTCGAAGTCGGAAAAATTGACAGCACCAATAATATTGTCGATCAATTCTTTACTCGCGTCGGCAACTTCGGCTTGGACAGCGCCGACAACTTGGTCGACCTTGGATCAGGCCTGAAAGTCGTCGGCAAACAAACCGACAATAACGGAACCACGCTTGGAAATTTGGTGCCGATCGACTTGACCAACAACCGCGCCATGGATGCGGCAGCGACGGAAAATATCACCTTCCAAGGTAATCTCTCGACCAAGGCCGGCGCCTTTCAGGGACAGTCACTGACCTCCGCATTCCCCTTGCTGGGAGTCGACGCCAGTGGTCGGTCGTCGGTGGCCACTGAAACCACCGTGCTGAGCACGCTCGCCTCTTTCAATACCTCTGGAGGGCTCACGCCTTTCACCGCACCTGCCAGTCCAGATCGCGTTCTGCACGTCTTCGGCACCAAGCCGAATGGCGACGCGTATGCCGGTGAATTTACCGTCAATCCGTGGTCCGATACCGTCGATACCCTGATGAACGGCATCAACTCAGTCCTGGCCCAGGGCAATGATAGCTTCGGCTTAGTACGCATGAAAAACGGCACCCTCAGCGCTGAAGGTATCGGCACTGGTACCGGCTTTTCGATCTTTATTGGTGAACGAAATCCCATTAGCGGAACCAATTCATTTAGTGCGGCGGCGTCACCGATCGCGGGGCTTGCCGGTAGCGCGGCGTCACCAGCAGCCACTGCCACATCAACCATCACCGCTGCGCAGGCGGGCGCGATTGATCCAACCTTCACCATGCCTGCGGTCACCACCGCGTCGCCACTGACTATTTCCGTACAAATCAACGGCACCACCACGGGCACGATTACGGTGCCAGCCGGTACCTATGTCGGCGGTGAAACTTTTTCTCTCGCCAGTTTCGTCGGCACCAAAGCTGGTGATGTCGTTGGTTACACTTTTGCTGGCCCAGTCATCCCCGCAGTTCCAGGTATCACTTTTACTACCGCAACACATGCGCTCGACGACGCAGTGGGCGTGACGTACGCCGGCAGCGGTGTTGCGCGTGTGGCTGCCAGTCGCGTTATTCAGGCAGGCGAAGCGGGACTGCTGCAACCAACCTTTACCGTGCCCGCCGGAACCTACGGCGGTGCGAGCGGTTCGCTGAAAATCGCCATCAAGGTCAACGGTAAGGAAGTCGGTAGCATTGTTCCCACCGGTACGCTAGCTGGCGCGACGGCCTTTAGCCTGTCGAGCTACCCGCATGTCAAAGCTGGTGATGTGGTTACTTATGAATTTTCTGGCAACAAAGTCATTGGCGCTCCCATCACCTGGTCGACTGATTTGGTCAACGATGCGAATTCCAGCAATCTGACGGCTGACCTCAATACCGATGGCATTCCCGACATGTTTCAGGAAGGCAGTACGATCGACGTCAATGCGTGGCAGTATGAAAAAGCGACTAACGAAACCATAAATTGGTACCGCATGCGCTTTGCTCCGGAATTTGTCGCCAGTTCCATTCAGGTGTACGACGAAAACGGCGGATCGCACATTTTGGAAACTCGTTTCCTGCGCACCGGCACCCGTTCGGTCACCAACGGCAGCAACATCGATCGCTACAATGGTTGGGATATGATGATCAACCTGAAGCCGGAAGACGGTGTCTTGGTTGACGATCTGGTGACCGGTATTCAATTCGATGAGCAAGGTCGTTTCCTTGGTTCGGCAAATCTTGGCTCGACGGTGCACGGTACCGCGCTGGCTGACAGCAACATTTATGTCGGCACTCCGATTGATGATTCGATCCAAGTCAACTGGGCCACCACCGGCACCGCGACCATGTCGATGAATCTTGGTCAAGCGAACTCGACCACGGGTTTGACCGGCTTTGGTACGTCTTCCACCGGCGCCGCCATCAACCAAGACGGCAACGCGAACGGCGAACTGCAAACGCTGTCGGTGCAACCCAACGGCAACATTGTCGGTCTTTATTCCAACGGCAAAAGTTTACCGCTCTACCAAATCCAAATTGCGGTATTTTCAAACTCTGCCGGTTTGACAAACAGCGGCGGCAATCTGTGGAAAGTATCGTCCAACTCTGGCGACCCGATCATCCGCGAACCTGGTACCGCCGGTTCAGGCACGTTGACGCCGGGCGTGCTCGAAGGCAGCAACGTTGACATCGCCAGCGAATTTACTCGCCTGATCACCGCCCAACGCGGCTTCCAAGTCAACGCGCGCGTGATTCAGACCACGGACTCGATCCTGCAAGAACTCGCCACCTTGATCCGCTAATGCTAGGCCAAGCTGATCACGCTTCGTTCGCTTGATCAGCGATAAGCCCACGTGGAATTCCACCTGGGCTTATCGGTTATCTGGCTCTGTGACTTTCTCTCTCAAGCTTCGTCAAAGCGATAATGCAGCAGAAAACAGGCTACAGGCTACAGACTACAGGATCGAGCGAGGCTCATTTAAACGATCACCCTAAACGCGGCAGTAGGAATTCAAATTTCCACCGCAAAGACGCAAAGACGCTAAGGAAAGGCAGGGTTTTGAATTCAATTTCGTATGATCAAGGGCTTCACCAAACGGATGAATCTTGTTTTTGATGTAAGTCCTTTGCGCTCTTTGCGGCTTTGCGGTAAAATGGTTCTCTACTGCGTTTTTTA
>JANMYZ010000447.1:0-5216 GCA_031382605.1 Planctomycetota bacterium
GCGCAAAGGACTTACAGCAAAAACAAGAGTCACCCGTTTGGTGAAGCCATTGATCATCTCAATTTTGATTCAAACCTTTGCTTTTCTTGGCGTCTTTGCGTCTTTGCGGTGGAAATTTGAATTCCTACTGCCGCGTTTAGGTTGAGTGCAGATCGATTCTGCGACCGCTCCGCCATTCATTCGATCCATGCTTTATGGAACTCCTGCTGAGCCCTGCTGTGCCCTATTATGGTCCTACTTTACCGGAGTCGGTGAATAAAAGCGGTTCAAGCGGTCGAGAATCGCGTTGACCGCTTCCGCGTGATCGATGATGCCGGTGTGACGCCACACGATTTCGCCACCAGGGGCAACTAAAATAGTATGGGGAACGGGGCCTGGCATGTCTTTATCGAGCGATGCCGCGAGTTCGTCCGCTGATCCGGCGAAGAGGTAACTGTTCGTCGCGCGGCCTTCTTTCACGACACTGGCCGCGACTTTCTTACTCAGACCAGCGCCCTGTTTGAAGAGGAATTCTTCCGCCTTGGGCATATCCGCAGGAGTGTCGAGTGAAATGGTTACGAGTTCGAAATCGCGCATGTCGAATTGGCGCGAGATCGCTACCAGGTCCGGAAATTCTTTCACGCACGGAGCACACCACGTCGCCCAAACATTGATCAGGCGGTATTTATTGGTGGCGTTCGCGCGTAGCTTAATAAGCCCAGGCGCATCGATAGATTCGACCTTCACCGGGGTCGCAGCCCAAGCGGCGTGCTTGGCGTCATGGCCGATTTTCTTTTCGCGCCATTTCGTCGAGCAGCCCATGGGTTTGGTCACCTCGATGGGCACTGGCTTGCCAGCCAAGATGGCGTCCACCGCGTTTTGTGCGTCTTTCGCTTTCACCGTGCTGTCGTCAATAAAGCGCGAGTCATCGAAACGCCCTGCATAGCGCAGCTTCAGTGCCTTATCGAAGATGAACACGTGCGGCGTGGCGAGACAACCGTACGCGCGCGCGGTGAGCTGTTGGTCGCCGTCATAGATGTAGTCGAAGCTCCAATGATTCTTCTCTGAATACGGTTTCATTTCAGCAAAAGAATCGCCGAATTCACCGTAGCCGAGTTCATCTTGGCTCAGGCCGTCCGGATGATTCGGATTAATGGCGACCAACTTGACGTCTTTGGTTTTGTACTCATCCCAAAAACGCTGAAGACGTTTCTCAATGCTATGCGACGTTGGGCAATGGTTCGAGGTGAAGAGCACGACCAAAACCTGACCGCCAGTATAATCGGCAAGTTTGTGATTCTTGCCGTCGATCCCAGGAAGATCGAATTCCGGCGCCGCATCGCCGATCTTGAGCGTACGGATGTCCGGCGGGTTGCCGTTGACGAGCCCGTCCTGGGCGGCGTAGCAGAGGTTGGCGCAAAGACTCACACCAAAGACGAGGAAGAGAGCGAGGAGGTTTCTCATAGGTGCGGGGCAATCTCCCGGTTTACGCAGGGCTTCAACCGAAAAACGCCTGTGCAAGCGCTGACGCTACTATTTTCACCATGAAGAATAGCGAGTGGTACATGATCGCGGTTCACGGCGCGCCAGGGCTGCGTAGAAAGGCCGGAGAAAAATCTAGGCGACCAATAGTTTCAGCCGCTGGCGTCGACTGGTGCGAGCAACGCTTCGATGTCGGCGAGGTCGAGTTTTCCCAGCGACTGTCCGCTTTCATCCATCAAGGCTTCGGCCAGTGCGGCTTTGTTGGCTTGCAGCGCGCGGATGCGAC
This sequence comes from Planctomycetota bacterium, assembly GCA_031382605.1. Taxonomy (GTDB): domain Bacteria; phylum Planctomycetota; class UBA11346; order UBA11346; family UBA11346; genus BOG-1363. Next base: position 1,748 of record JANMYZ010000447.1, read on the forward strand.
TTTCGACGGTATTTGCCGCGACTAAACGATAGATCGTCACGGGACGATTCTGGCCAATGCGATGCGCGCGGTCAGCGGCTTGGCGTTCGACGGCGGGATTCCACCACGGATCTAACAGCACCACGGTGTCAGCGGCGGTGAGCGTTAAACCGGTGCCGCCGGCTTTTAAGCTGAGCAGAAATATCGGGGCTTCTCCGGCTTGAAAACGTTTGACCAGATCGGCGCGGTTGCGGCTTTTACCGTCAAGGCGCAGCGCGGTGATCTTCGCTGGCGCGAGGACTTCTTGCTCGACCAAATCGAGCAGCGAGGTGAATTGAGAGAAGACCAGAATCTGACGTTTCTCTTCCACCAACGTGGTCAGCAATTCGCCCAGGGCATCGAGCTTTGCGGAGTCAGTAACTTTTCCGGAGAGTTTATCCGGCAATAAACGTGGATCGCAGCACACTTGGCGTAAGCGCAATAATGCTTCCAGCACGGTGAGTCCACTGCGCGCTAATCCGCTTTTGGCGACCGCATCGCGCACGCGATCATCCATGGTCAGACGAATCGCTTCATACAAACGCCGTTGCGTTGGCCCAAGTTCGACCGGCAAATCAATATCCGTGCGTGGCGGCAGATCAGTTGCCACTGCGGCCTTGGTGCGGCGCAGCAAAAATGGCGCGGTACGACGGCGGAGTAATTCAGCGCGGTCGCGGTCACCGCCATCTTCGATCGGCGTACGGAACGTGCGGACAAAAGCAGCGCCACTGCCAAGCACGCCGGGGGCTGCCCAATTTAATAAAGCATGTAATTCACCAAGATGATTTTCTACCGGCGTGCCGGTCAAACACAGGCGTTGATGCGCGTTCAGGCGGCGCATCGCAGCGTTAACGGCGGTGCCGCTATTTTTGAACGCCTGCGCTTCGTCAGCGATCGCCACTTGCCAACGAGCATTAGCGAAAGCGTCGATGTCGCGAGTCAGCGTCGCATAACTGGTAATGACGATGCCGCGTTCGTCACCGCTTACCGGCTGACGTCCAGTGCCATGCAGCACGGTCACCGCCAATTGCGGCGCAAATTTTTTGAGTTCTCCGTGCCAAACGCCAACCACGCTGGCCGGGCACACCACTAAACTGGCGCGATCACACGTCGTTGACGCGTGTTCGACGATCAGATGCGCGATCGCCTGAATGGTTTTCCCCAGGCCCATATCGTCAGCCAAAATGCCGCCGATGTTCAATTCGCGCAGACGTCGCATCCACGATAATCCGTGAATCTGATACGGGCGTAGCGTGGCCGTCAGACCAGCAGGCACGACCACGGCGAGTGGTTCCAAACAACTCGCCAAACGTTTGGCCAACGCACGTAATTTTTCTGCACCAATCCAGCTCGGCGATAAACGATCCAGCGCATCAAGTAAGTCACCGCGCTGTGGATCAATGCGCCAGCCGCCGCTAGGGCCAGGGGGAGCATCAAATAATTCAACCAATTTGGCATGCAAATCAGCCAGCAAATCCAGCGGCACGCGAACCACCGCGTTATCACCGCACGTGGCGAGCACGGCCGGTGGCTCACCGCCAGCGCGCGGTAATTTTTTCCACTCGTTCGGTCCACCGCGTAAAAGCGGAGTCAGCAGCGGCACCAAATCGATGCGTTGACCGCCCACTTCAATACCTAGATGCAGTTCGAACCAACCACCGTCTTCGTGATCTTCAACCCGTGCTGACACCGCGCCAAGATCATGTACGGCAACTTGCGCAACGTCGGCGCCACGGATTAACCAACCGCTGCCCATGAGCGCGGCCAGGGTTGAAGGAGGAATGATATACGTCGGTGGTTCGGCAGTATTTCCATCGAATTTATTAACGCTGCGGACCGTGCGCAGACGCAAACCGGCGGTGCGGTGCGTGCTTGTTGGGGTAAATTCTGGTGGCGGCCAAGTGACCAATCCCAAGCGTTCCAGTTCCGCAATGCGGGCCTTTTCTGCGGCAATGTTGCGGATCATGGCGGAACCGTCTGCACGCTTCATTAATGCAGATCCGCCTTCGCTGACTTCATCATTGCCGTAGCGGAAGCCGATCACCGCGACATCGGCTTCAATGCGATTCGTTTTCGGGTGATTGCGTGTCCAAAAGGCCAGGGTGGTGCGCGAGTAATGTAACCACGGCTCTGGTGTTAACACGGCTGGCGCCAGTGGTGGCGGTGGAATTTCTGGTGGAAGCGATGGTAAAATAACTGATGCCATCACGGGATCGAGCCAGGGCATCGACGAGATTCGTGCCAGCACATGTGCAGGTAGAGTACTGGTAAGGGGGCCAGCGCCTTTTCCACTGCGAAACCACGGTGGCTTGGTCGGCAAAATTTCGAGTGGCTCGCCTTGTTCGTCGTTCACCGAAAGACGTATTTTACCGTTCTTCTCTAACCATGTCGCCAAACCAACACGGGCGGGCAAGAGGGTAGCGGAAACGTCGGGAGCTTCGTTCCATACGGCGAATCCGGTGGCGATGACGCGTTGCAGCAGATCGGCACTGCTCATGCAGTCGATCATCCATGAAGACATTAATTGGCTTTCTCCATGAATCGCTGCCAAGACCGCGCGGGGCGTGGGATCCATCGGGGTACCAGAGCGAGCAAGAAATTGACCGACGGTAGGGAATTTTTTCCCTTCCGACAGGCGGCCATTTTTTAAGATGCGACAAAGCAGGACCTGTACGCGAATGCCAGAATCAGGGACCGGTGTCAGCACCCAAATCATCCGAGTGGCAGTCGATTTCGTCGCTTCATCTTGGTGAGCAATGATGCGATTCATCCATTGCGCTTGTTCGTTCGAACCTTGCCAAGGCTGGGTCAGCAGATGGGCAAAGGGATCGACCTCTGGAGCCGCGCGCGCAGCACTGGCTGGCTTTTGCTCCGCCTTGGTCGAGTTGGTCGAGTTGGTCGCGCTCGTCCCGCTCGTCGAAGGAGTCATTTTTTTCGCGGCCAGCGGATTCAAGTTCAGCAGATATCCCTGATCGAGCGCCCACGCGATCAGCGCGGCAAGAACATGTTCGCAATCGCTACCCAGCGAGCACGAACAATGATTCTTCACACTGTCAGCCATGATGCCGTGCGGGCTGATTTTCAAACCCCGCACATCGATCGTCAAATCATGCTCATTGAAATCACTAACCACCGCACGCAATTTGCCGTCACGAAATTTAACGCTCAGCACCTGATCATTTTTGGCGGATTCGCGCCCTCTCACCATGGTCTTGGCATCAAAATGCTGATGAATAAGCTCGCTCAATAATGGCATAGTCGCGGCACCGTAGGAGGCGTTACAATGGAGCAAGAGGGGTAGGGCCAGGGACAATGCCGTGAACTTAGCAAAGCCCCCTTTCCTTCTTCCCTTTCCATGTGCCTTCGACTCCTTGGCATCGCCTCTTGAATTTTCGTTCTGGGCGGCGTTTTTCGGCGTCTCGTTTGATTTCGCGTGCGATTAACTTTAGTA